>CAYILI010000001.1:0-6933 GCA_964364105.1 uncultured Gammaproteobacteria bacterium
AAAGCAAAGCGTATTTAACTTTTTTAATCGAAATAAAAAACAAGAACCACGCTAAAAAAGCTGCCGCAAAACTTGCACTATGAACATCAAACCAAAGCGCATTTTGAACTCCATAAAATCCCAAATAGCCAATCATCAGCGCTATACTTAAGCTGTACTTAAGTTTTTTATTTCTTGCAAGAAGAAAAACCGCAAGAGCACCTGAACATATAAAACCTATTTCTAAAAGTAGAAGCATTTTTCTGCTTTCCCAAAACCAGTAAGCAGGAGATATTAGCGCGTATATAAGCTCCACATGCTGATAATATTTAGGTTTGTCAGGCAAAGAAGAAATAGTAGAAATTGGAGTCTGGAAATTACTGTATTTCCAGACTGTCTGAGAATTTATTCCCAGATCATAACCAAATGACTGATAGTTATTGTGTCTAACAACTGAAAGAGTTCCATACGCTATGAAAAATATAAGAACAATTAAAAACGGCAATACTTTAAAAAAGGGACCTAAAGTCCTCTTTTTCGGAAATCTCATTTTATGAATTAATTATATCACTCACGGATGATCTGAACTATATCTTCTCGAGTAAATATTTTTTTAAATTAAAAGTACTTCTTAAAGCATGCCTTCCCGTAAATCCCATTAGAGAATCATAAATCGAATTACTATCAACATTTATAAATTCTTTTTCTATTATTTTTGCCGAAAGTGTACTTATGTCTACAATAGAGTGCCCTGCAATATTTGAAATCTCACGGTATTTTGCAGGGCATTTCCTTGTGGGAAGACATTCGATCGCAATCTTTGTTCCGTCTTTTGACTGAAGCCCTTCGTAAAACATGACAAAGCTTAACGGATTACTTTCAGAATAATTATCTCCATTCTGATCATATAAGGAAAATTTTTGTCCCGGGTAAATCTTTCGAAGATCATTCAGGGATTTTTTATACATATAGACATTACTCTTTTGAATTCTAAATATAAGAGAGAGTGTGTGAAGATTTCCCAGGAAGAAAATAATTAGCAAAATATAAACTAAATATCTAACTTTATTTTTAGGAAATAATTCAATCAGATAATTAAAACTGAATGCAATAAAAATTAAAATAAAGGGTAGAAAATAAAGAAGATACACTTCAGCTCTTGTAGCGTGATAAAACCTGTTTAGGAAAAGTAAAATAAAAAAGATAACAGCCAAAAGAATAACTTCCTGTTTTATTTTTATTTTTCTGATGTTTAGAAGTCCTAATAAACCTGTGATCCCGACCAAACCCATACCCGCAAAACCTAATAGAAATTTACTTCCTCCCGAAACATTTCCCCAAAAATATGACATGTCATTTAAAATATATATTTTCCAGCTATTTGGAACATAAATTCTATACTGGGCAATTAAGAAATAATCTAAAATATTATTTATATTTGCAAAATTCTGATGAGAATCCCAATACAAAAGCGGAATTAATGGAATAACAAATCCGATGGCAAATAGAAAACCCGAGAAACATCTATTTTTCAAACTTATTCCTCTAACCAGAAGAATAGATGGAGCAAAAATTAAAAGATTTACAGCCTGATAATGCATGCTAATAGCAAGCCCTACAGATATACCGCACAAAAATGCATAAAGAATTTTCTTTTTCCTGATAAACAAAATAAAGAAAAGAATTAGAAGTAAAGTAGAAACTATAACAAGGGTCGTGTTACTTTGATTTAAAGATAAATTTACAAACGATGGAGATGTTGCAGAAAGTAAAGCTAAAATTAACGCCATTCTTTTTCCTCCAATCAGAAAACCCACATAAATAATAATTAAAAACGCAGCGATACTTATAAAAAATAGAGAATCCAGGCACTTGCAATTTCCACAGGAAATATTATCAGACCGAGCATCAACACCCAAAGATAAACAGGTCCAATTACAAACGGACCTGCGGAGCTAAAAATTCCACTCTGTGGAATTTCTCTTCTATCGAGTGCTGTTTGGGCTATCAGAATATCTCTAGCGCTGTCACCGTTTATTACAAAATTCTGCAGCAAATGGAATCTTAAAAAAATACCGAAAAAAAGTATAAAAATAAAAAGAACTTTAGAAAGAGTTGGAGTTAATACAAAATTTTTAATTTTCTCAATCATATTGACGCTGATTGTAGAATACAAGCTCCCCAATGCTAAATCAAGTTAATATCCGCTTAATATTTTTATCATTTCTTTTGTTGTCGTGCATTCCATAATTTTTTCCCGAAGTGTTGCTGCATCCGGAAAATTATTTATGTATGTTTTGCAAAACTTTTTTAGAAATGCTGGATTCTTTTCAGGCCATGTACTATCAAAAAAATCAATGTGCCTCATAAACAGATCAAGCCTTTCTTGTATGCTCACTTTTTCTATATCTATTTTTCTATTAAAAATCCACGGGTTTTGAAAAATTCCCCGCCCCACCATAAACCCATCACATTTAAAGTCAGCAAATTTTTCATCAATTTCTTCATAAGTTTTTAGATCTCCATTTCCAACTATAACAGTGTCTGGTGCAATTTCATTTCGCAATTTAATAATCTCACTCATTAGTTCCCAATGAGCGGGAACCTTAGACAACTCAGGAACAGTTCTTAGGTGAATCGTTAGTGCATCAATTTCCTGAGAAAGAAGAAATCTTATCCACTCAAGATTTGTTTCTGAAAAACCTAAACGCGTTTTTACACTAACTGGCAAATCTCCCGCACCAAGCCTAACAGCTTCAATAATTTTCTTTGCTAGTTCTGGGTTTTTTATTAGCGCTGCGCAGCTTCCCCTATTCACAATTACTCTGTCAGGGCAACCCATGTTTATATCAATTCCAGAAAAACCAAGCTCTTTACATCTTTTTGCCGATTTACAGAAGTCTTCTACTGAAGACCCCCAAAGCTGAGCTACGATTGGTTTTGCCGCTGGACTAAACTTCAATGATTCTTCAACTTTTTTTGAAGCTATAGAATTTAAGCCTTCTACATTTGTAAACTCTGTAAAAAATACATCAGGTCTTCCGATTTCGTTAATAATTTCGCGAAAAACATAGTCAGTCACCCCTTCCATAGGAGCTAAAATGGTAAAAGGACGCGGCAAATCTTTCCAAAAATTAGACATGAGGCTAATTATACCTAAAAACTTGACAAACACCTAAAAAAGGCGTTAATCTAATAATGTCTCGTATTAATGCATGAATATGGACTTGCCGAAGAGAAAACTAGTGCTCGGAGGGACAGAGAAACGGAGTATTTTGCTAGAGATAGCAGAATAGCCAAAAGTAAGAAGACCTACTCACAAAGCGGGTCTTTTTACTTTTTACCCCCCCATTTTATTTGAAGACCTATTTCTAGGCTTTTTTAAAACACCCAGCTTAACGAGAGCCGCTACTTCATATTGCTGAATAGCCTGGCGAGAAAGCCCACCCATAGCTTCTCCAACTTGTTCGAGAGTCATAGCTGGGCCTCCATCTGTTCTAAATCTAAGTTCAATGACCTGCCTTTGTCGCGGGCTAAGCATTTTAATTTCAGGTTTTTTTAACAATCTACGAGCAAATTGAAGTTCTCTTTCTATTTGTATCCTTTCCTGTTCATTTAACAATGCAGCTTTTTGTCTTCTTCTTTCTATTCCATTTATTCTATTTGCCTCATGCGCTTTCTGGATTCTACTTGATTGTCTTGATTTAAATTCAGGATCCGTCTCATACCTTTGTCTCAATGAATCAGCTTGCTTTCTTCTTGCTTCAGGGGTATGAACCCTAGCATTCCATTCAGCTAATTTAACAGTATCTGCAAAAAAATCTCTGACTCTTGTTATTCTATGTTCGGCATAAATCGGATCATTTGAATCTCTTAAGGTAATCCCTTGCCTATGCAATAGTTTTTGAGCATATCCACCAGATATTCCGATTGCTCTTCCTACACTTTTTGAAGACATGCTTAAGTCTTCATAAAGAACTCTCACGTTCGCATTTCTAAAATTCACCACTGGCGTAACTTCTGAGGCTATTTCTACACGCGATCTCACATCAGAATATCTGATAGCTTCTGCTGGAATTTCGGCTGATACAGGAAGTGGATATACTCGTCTTTCCATCGCGGAATTATACCAAAGAAGCGTAAAACTATCAACTATAGGACTAAATTAGAGAGTGAATTCTTCGTTGTGGGTTGGAAGACTAATATCCGAAATTTTTAAATCACTTTTAATCTTATCTCTAAAGGCATATCTAGAATCATCATCTCCGTGCACTAGGAAAACTTTCTTAACTCCTTTTATATGCGTGATCCATTTCAATAACTTATCCTGGTCGGCGTGCGAACTTAATGACTCAATCTGACAAACCCTGGCCTTCACATTTATATTCTTTTTCTCAATTGTTATATTCTTAGCCCCCTCTAAAATCTTTCTGCCAAGCGTCTCATCTGCTTGATATCCAACGAATAGAAGTGTCGTGCTTGGTCTATTTAGATAGCTTTGTGCATGATGCAGAATTCTACCTCCTGTCATCATTCCTGAACCCGCGATTATAATCTTTGGATCCATGGCTTCAATTATTCTCTTGCTCTCTTTCTGATCCTCAGTCACTACTAATCCCTCAAAATTAAATGGGTCAGTTTTATGCCCCTTTAGCTCATCATTAAAAAATTCTCTAAAATCTCTAAAAATAGTCGTAACCCTAATTCCCATAGGCGCGTCCAGAAATACCGGGATGCTTTGGGAAATTTTTCCATCTTTTTTTAAGTGCTTAATTTTATGTAAAAGATCTTGGGTTCTTTCTATTGAAAATGCAGGGATAAGTAAGACTCCTCCGCTAGAATCCGTATTGTTAATTTCTTCTTCAATTATCTTTAGGGGGACTTCTTTTTTATGGAGCCTATCTCCATAGGTAGATTCCATAACTACAAAGTCAGCTTGATCAATCAGCTCTGTTGGCGAGACTAAATCCTCAGGACTATTTCCTAAATCTCCGCTAAAAACAATTTTCTTTGAGCTTCCGTTCTCATTTATAGTTATCTCAATGGTAGAGGAGCCTAAAATGTGACCTGCATCTTTAAAATTAACCGTAAAACTTCCAATCTTAAACGGATGGTTGTAATCCATGATTTCTACCATATTAAGAATTTTTCCTACCTCTTCTTCGCTATAAAGAGGGAATCTATCCTTCTTTTCCATGGAAATCTTGGCAGAATCATTAAGTATGATTTCTATTAAGGAAAGAGTAGGTGCGGTCATATATATTTTCCCCCTAAATCCTCCGTATGCTAAAAGGGGCAATCTTCCACAGTGGTCCAAATGAGCGTGAGTTAAGAGAATCGCGCTTAAATCTGATGCTTTAAAATCCAGCTTTTCATAATTTAAATCTTCCAGAAGCTTTCCGCCTTGAAACATCCCGAAATCCACCATTATTTGCTCGTTAGAATCTGATGTCAGAAGAAAAGAAGAACCGGTCACTTGACCAGCTGAACCCATAAACTTAATTTTTGCCATCTTTAAAATTATATGCGGACGAACGAAGAATTACTAGAAGAATAATTAAGAATTTAATTTTATGACTATTTCTTTCATAAGCCTTTCCAAACCTTGATTTTCTTTAACCGAAATAAAGATTGGAGAATACTGTCTATAATCCTCCTCTAGCCTATCTATTTCTGCTTTTGAAATCTTATCTATTTTATTAAAAACGTACATAACCTTAGATTCATCAATTCCTAAATCTTTAATGATTTCTTCTACTACTTTTATTTTTTCAAAACTTTCATGGTCTGACGCATCAATAAGGTGCAAAATTACATCTGCGTGAATTGATTCCAGAAGTGTCGATTTAAAAGCTTGAATAAGACGAGGCGGTAAATTTCTAATAAATCCGATCGTATCTGTAAATAAAACTTTTTGAGAAAGCTCAAACAAATAAACTTCTCCAACTACACTATCAAGGGTTGCAAACAAAGCGTTTTCTACCAAAACATCTTTGCCTGTAAGTTTATTAAATAAATTACTCTTTCCGGCATTTGTGTATCCAACAATTGAAACAGTTTTATAGCCTTCTTTTTTTCTTCTCTCAATTCTTTTCTCTCGGATTTCACTCAACTTACCTAACTCGTCATTAACTTTTTTGATCTCATTTCTCCAATGCCTTTTCATAAGCTCCGTATTTGTCTCTCCCACTCCGGACGTTCCAATTCCCCCACCCTGGCGAGACATCACAAATCCCATTCCATAAATTCGAGGACCCATATAGCGCATACGGGCTAATTCAATTTGGAGCTTAGCTTCTTTAGTAACTGCGTGCTTATCAAAGATGTGAAGTATTAAATCGACTCTGTCTAGTACTTCTATATTTGGATTGGCAACTTGCAAAGCTGTTTTTAAATTAAAAACTTGTTTAGGCTTAGCGGTATTATTTAAAACAACCACATCAATTTTCTTTTCTTTTACAATTTGGGCAATTTCCTGCACTTTTCCTTTCCCGACAAATGTAGCCATGTCGGGATTATTTAGCTTCTGAATTACTCGATCAATGATTTTTCCGCCAAGTGTATCGATCAGAGACTCAAGCTCCTCACCTGTGTCAATTGACCTTTCTCTATTAGCTCTAGGATTTATAACGTGGATAGGAAGAAATCTAAGAAGCAGGTTATTTTCTTTCATGCCACTCATTATAACAGTACACGCAGGTAGGGGTTACCTCTGATTCTTCTGTCTTAAGATACAGCATTTATGCTGCTTTGGATGAGGCGCAAGTCAAGGCAAGATCTACTACAACAATTTCAGGATTTTCACTTTTTCCAGGCGTAATCTCATAAATAACACCGTCATCTCTAAAACTTAGAGTGCCACCTGAATTAACATTTACCCCATTTATTCTAAAGCTTTCTTCGCCTTGAGGAATAGGATCACCAATCAAGCGTGTTTCCACTTCTATTCCTCCA
>CAYILI010000001.1:6943-97191 GCA_964364105.1 uncultured Gammaproteobacteria bacterium
GTTAGTGATTGACTCCCTCCTAGCTTTAACGGATTCCCAGCTGTAATTTCATGTGGCTCGGTAAGCGATCCATTAGGACCTGATCGGCAATCTAAAGGCGTCCTGCCATTTATCTGATTGTCCCGAGAAGGGGACATCACACCGAAAAGACCTGCTGCAACCAACCCCGGAACTAATCCAATTGCTATTATTCTTTTCCTGCTAGAATCTTTTTCTGCCATAGCTGGAATAATAACACGTCTTTGGTGGTTATTCTACCCTAGAAGTGTTACCGATGTATCTCAACCTACTCATTATATCTCTCTATATATAAACTTTAAATATTGCGTCGCATTTCAATAAAAAAGCACCTTGTTAGGTGCTATAAGCGGATTTTAGATTTGCCCCTCTAATTCTTCTGCCATAGAAATGCGCTTACCAGTCGTAGCATTTTCGAAGGCTGGGAAATGTTTTATCTTGCCTGCCCGCCTCTGGAAGGAGCTTGCCGAATGGACTAAAAACACCTAGCTAATTTTCTTAGAATTTTTCTTGAGCCATTTGGAAATTTCCTCAATTTCTGGATGCGAATTTTCAATATATAGAGCATAATCTACAATCTCTTTCTGTTCGGCAATAAATTTATAACCATTTAGTTCTAGAAAAGTCATCACTGAAAACATTGCTGTTCTTTTATTTCCATCTACAAATTGATAATTCATAAGAAGTGAATGGACAAGCGCTCCAGCTTTTAAAAAGATTGTAGGATATAAATCTTCTCCGCCGAAAGTTGCTTGAGGACGCATAACTGCAGATTCAAGTAATCCAAGATCTCTAAGCCCATGTGAACCTCCATACATTTCTATTTGCAGTTCATGTAGCAGTAAGACATCTTTTACGCTCAGATATTTCATGGTAGTAGTCTAAATTACTTATTTGCCAGTTCAGCAAAAGCTTTACCATACCTTTTCAAAAGGTTTTTGGCAACAGAATAGACCTCGGCATCTATAACCGAATCGACTACCTCCTGCGGATTAAAATCAACAATAAGGCGTTTTTTTGAAGGTTCAAACTGTACTTTTGCCATATCCACATCTCCTACTTGATTTAAAATTTGTCGTGAAATAGTGAGCGCTTTAGAATTTCCTACTGTAATCAGTTTTTGCATCATATTATAACCATGTTATAACAGATTGCATTTCCAGTCAAGGGTTTAATTTTTCTGCCTCAGAAAAGCGGCCTGTCCGCCACCTATCCGCGACTCTCTTTCTAGCGAGGCGGTCGGGTTGTCTGCGACTTCAGGCACTGACAGGTGGAGAATGTTTTATCCTGAAAAAACTGAAGGACCCAGACAAGGCTTATTCTTAGCTTCAGTTCCTATTTATCCCGTTTATTGTTGATTTATGAAACAAATAAACTGGGACTAAAAAAAACACCTGATAAAAATATAGATTCTTAATGAGGTATTTCAAGCCAAACCGCTGGCTCATCTCCAACTGTCCATCCATCATGGCCCGATGGAATCTCAAATATATCTCCGGAGCTGAATTCTTTCTCTTCTCCATCCTTCATCTTTGAGCCAATTTTACCGGAAATTAAATAAATCAAATGATCTTTTTCACAATATTCAGTGTTATCAACTGATTTTTTATGTAATGACCATTTCCATCCCGTTTCTGCTGTAACTTTCATAAATTTTAAATCTCCAATTACTACAACGTCAACTTTTAACTTTTCTCCAGGATTCATAGTTTCATCGGGCGAATTAAAATTCTTTTTAATCATGTTTGCCATATATTCTCACCTCCTTCCGTCAATCAATATTAACATAAGCAATATACTAATTACAAAGCCATGATACACATGTGATTATTATAAACTAGATTTCCCTAGAGTATTTTTATAAGCTTACTGAAGTTTAATTCTTTTGTCTTAGAAATGCGGGAATGTCCCACACCTCCTCATCGTTTTCTGAAACTGGAGTTTGTGGATTTGCTTGCTGATTTTGATTATTTTGATCCTGCTGATTTTGATCCATTGGCTGCTGCTGATTAATTACTGTATTAGATTGAGGAGTTACATTATAATTTGTTTGAATTGGTGGCGCTACAAATTCTCGAAGAGTCTGACGTGCAGAATCAAAGCCGGTAGCTATAACCGTAATTTTCATTTGATCTCTCATGGTCTCATCAATTGTTGCTCCAAAAATAATGTTTGCGTCACTATCAGCTGCAGCGGAAATAATCTTTGCAGCTTCGTCCACCTCACTCATGGTAAGATCTGGTCCTCCTATAACGTTAAACAAAACTCCGCGTGCGCCTTCCATGGTAATTTCTAAAAGAGGAGATGCGATAGCTGATCTCGCAGCAGCTTGGGCTCGATTTTCTCCAACCCCAGTGCCAATTCCCATAAGAGAGGAGCCTGCGTTTTGCATAATAGTTCTTACATCTGCGAAGTCCACATTTATTAGACCTGGCATAGTAATAAGATCTGAAATTCCCTGTACTCCCTGGGTAAGAACTGAATCAGCTACTTTAAAAGCTTCAAGAAGTGAAAGCTTCTTGTCCACAACATCAAGTATTCTCTGATTTGGAATAACTATAAGAGTATCTACCTTGTCTTTAAGAAGTTCAATTCCTTCCTCTGCTGCTACCATTCTTCGGGTTCCTTCAAAAGTAAAAGGTTTTGTAACTACTGCGACAGTTAGCGCTCCTACTTCTTTTGCAGCGCGGGCTATGACAGGTGTCGCACCAGTTCCAGTTCCTCCACCCATTCCGGCTGTAAGAAAAACCATGTCAGTTCCGTCTAAAATATCTTTTAGTTTTTCGTATGATTCCTCTGCGGCATTTGCTCCTACTTCTGGATTTCCACCAGACCCCAAACCCTTAGTGAAATCTTCTCCAATTTGAACTTTTGTGGCTGCTTGGTTGAGAAGCAAACTTTGAGCGTCAGTATTAACAGCTATAAAATCTACTCCTTGAATCGAGGACTGGGAGATCATGGAGTTAAGAGCATTACTTCCTCCTCCGCCTATACCCATGACACGAATTTTAGCAAAATTTGTTGTTTGAGGCTTGATGAGCATAGTTGGTAGATCGTACCAAATGAAAAAATGTTTTGCAAGGACAAAATTTTGTTCGTTGTCATCCCGAATTTATTTCGGGATCTCAAAATATTTAAGAGATTCTGAAACAAGTTCAGAATGACAAATTCATATTTAAGGTATGAAAGATTTTATTAGATCTATTATTCTCTTTGGAGCTTTACCCATTCTGAGGGAAGGGATTCCCGGAATCTGCATTTTAAAATTAGATTTAGACTCTGCTCCATTCATTGCGCCGTAAATCGACAAACCAATCACAGTAGAATATGGAGAGTCCTGAATCTCATCAATTATTCCCTTAATATTCATAGGTTGTCCGATGCGCACTGGCATAGCAAGCATTCTCTTTGCGCAATCAACGGCTCCAACTGTTCTTGCTCCTCCTCCCGTAATTACCAAACCTGATGGAGTTTGGCCGCCAAATCCTGACTTTTTAATTTCAAGTCCTACCATGGTAAATATTTCATTTAGCCTAGGCCTTATTATTCCATCAATTAATGTTTTCTGGGAAACCTTACTTAGCTGCTCTGGAAGCCCAAGAGAGGCCAAATCAACCTCATCGTTTGGTTTCTTCTCCTTAGGCTCTCCTTCTCCTTCATCAAATCTAAGAACTTTTTTTACAGGTTTTGAAAGAAAAAGTTTTACTTTCTCTGCAGATTCAAGTGAGATTCTAAGCCCGATCGCTAAATCGTTAGTGATGTGTCTTGCTCCGATAGGCAATACTCCCGAAAAAGCTTGAGATCCGTCTATGTAAATTGAAATATCAGTTGTTCCTGCACCAATGTCTACCAATACCACTCCAAGCTCCTTCTCTGTATCAGATAAAACGGCCAAACCAGAAGCATACCCTGAGAATACTAAAGCATCTACGTCCACTCCCACCTGGGAAAATGCTTTTTCTATGTTTCGTACAGTTGGACTTCCTGCAGTAATAATGTGAGTTTCAACTTCAAGCCTAGTACCGCTCATTCCAACTGGGTCTTTTATTCCCTCCTGTCCATCCACTGTGTAGCTACGGGGTAGAACGTGAATTATTTCTCGGGTTGAAGGAAGTGAAATAGCTTTAGCAGCGTCAATTACACGAGAAACATCCGTAGAGTTAATTTCTCCTTCAGGCTGAGCTACCGCTACCACACCTCGAGAATTTTGAGACTCTATGTTCCCTCCACCGACGGCAGCAATAACACGGGAAACAGAAACTCCAGCCATGCGCTCTGCAGCTTCTATTGAAGAGTTAATTGCTAATACTGCTTCTTCTATGTTGACAATCTGGCCTTTTTTTATTCCAGACGAAGGAATTTCAGAAACTCCCATAACATTGACGAATTCGTCGACACGCGTAATTATGGTTATGATTTTTGAGGTACCTATGTCTACTCCAACAACAATTTTTCCTTCAGTCATGATTTAAAATGAAATGATCGGTTTTTGATAACTAAAATCAAGACGTTTAAACGCCTTACCCTCTATTTTAAGCTGAGAGAGGATGAGTTGTAAAGAGGTTATCTGTTCTTCTAAGTCTTTTTTTGGATCTATTATCGCCTCAGCATTATCTTCAAATTTTATTTTATACAAAAGGCTCTTTGTGGTCTCTAAATCTTTATATGGAATTTTCTTTTCTCGAAGAGAATTCATGATTAATTTTCCATTTGAAGTCTGATCTTTTGAGAGTGGGTTAACAATCGGTGGATCTTTCTCTAAAAATGCCAGGAAAAAAAGTATAGAGGCAATAATAAGAAGACCGAGAAAAATTAAAATTATTCCGAGTCTTTTTCGGGAAACTTCCTTCTTTTGTTTTTTAGTTAGAGGTTTCGGCAGCATAAATTACTTCGACTATTTTCTGGGCTGCATTCTTTGGAAAATGTGACTTATGATGTTTTATTTTATAATCTTTAATATTATCAATCATATGAGTCACTTCTCTAAGAAAAACGTCAGGGGTTAAAGATTTTTGATTCCCCACTTCTCCAAGTCCAAGTTTTTTTAGAAATTCTGCATTCTTTAATTGCTCATCTTTTTGAGAAATTGGAAGAGGGATTAAGTAAGATGGTTTTTCTAAGACAATTAGCTCTGAGATGGTATTTACACCAGCCCGGGAAACCACAAGATCCGCTCTTTTCATAACAGCTCCCACCTCATATGGAGAATAAAACTTAGAGATTATGTAGCGGTCTCTTTTCCCATTATTTAACCCGTCCTTTAAAATTGAAAGCTTATCAAAATCCTTAAATTCTGAAGAATCTCCAGTCTGATGAACCAAAACATATTTATCTAAAAGCTTTGCTAAGCATTCTGAAACCATATGATTAATAAAATGCGACCCCTGACTCCCACCAGTTACATAAATCACTGGGTCTGTTGTGTCTAGTGGAAATTTTTTCCTGGGATGATGTATCGTTTCTCTTACCGGATTTCCTGTTAGAACTACTTTTTCTTTTGGAAAATATTTAAGCGAGGTGTCAAAAGAAATACATATCTTATCTGCAAAACGAGAGACAAATCTATTTGCTCCACCAGCCTCTAGAGTCTGCTCATGAATAACAATTGGAATCTTTAAAGTTTTTGCAGCTATTATTACCGGCACACTAACGTAGCCTCCAAATCCTACAACCACATCCGGCTTAAATCTTTTTAGAATTAACATTGCTCTTAAAAATCCTACGGGAGTTTTTGCAAATGAAGGCACAGTGTGACGTGTTAAGGATCTCTGAAATCTTCCTGTTTTTATTTCAGCAAATGGAATCTTCCGCTCATTAATTGTCGTATACTCCAAAGAAACTGCTTTATCCCCCTCTAAGCCGTGCTTTCTTCCAACATAAAGAATCTGGGCTTTATCCCCTAAAGCTTCAATAACAGATAACGCTGGTGTTAGGTGCCCTCCAATTATTACAATTTTCATAAAATTAATTTTAAATTTTCAGTTTTCAATTTTCAATTTTCATTGAATTTTCAATTATTTAATTTTTAAATATTTACCTGCCTGCCGGCAGGCAGGGATTTCATTTCAAATTTTAAATTTCAAATTAAAAATTATCTATGCCATTTTTTAAACAAGCTTACGCTTGGTTGAGATGCACTCTGGCGCGAAATATTTAGAAGAATTCCAATTGAAATTAGGTTGACTGTTAAAGCAGATCCTCCGTAAGAAATGAATGGAAGCGGTACGCCAGTAAGAGGCAGGAGTGCCGTTTGCGCACCTAAATTAACAATTGTCTGAAGAGCAAGATATGAAGTAATTCCTCCGGCTAAAAGTTTTCCAAAAGTGTCTTTTGCTCTTACGGAAATATAAAATCCTCTATAAATCACAAATAACATTACAAGCATAAAAATTGTAACACCGAAAAATCCCACTTCTTCTGCAATTATTGCAAAAATTGAGTCAGTTGTCGCCTCTGGAAGATATGCATATTTTTGAAGCGAGTTTCCGATTCCTACACCAAAAAGTCCGCCGGAACCAAGTGCAATTAAGATTTGTCTTAAGTGATATGAGGAAGTAGCTATGTCCTGATTAGGATTTAGGAAAGTTGTTAGCCTTGCTGCTCTATAAGGCTCTAAAAGTATTAATCCTAATCCTCCAATTCCGACAACAGGGGCTAAAGCCAAAATGTGAAGAATACTGCCTCCTGATAAAAAATAAAGAATGACAGAAAGACCAAGTATAACTACTGCAGTTCCCATATCTGGCTGGAGCATAACAAGAGCAATAACGAATCCAATCAACATAAGAAACGCTAAGAATCTTCCTTTTTCTTTTGTAGAAAACCAGGCTGATAAATAAATGACTAGAGAAAGTTTTACCACCTCTGAAGGCTGAAGTACAAAAAATCCTAGATTAATCCACCGTTTTGCGCCAAGAGCTTCTACTCCAAGTCCAGGCACAAAAACCAGAAATAAAAGCCCAATTGCAGTCAGAAGAATTGGAAGAGCAAGATTATAGTACTTGTGATAATCAATGAAGGAAACAATTGAAAGAGCGCTGAACCCAATAACCACCCACATTATCTGGTCTTTTATATAGCGGTATTTATCACCAAAATCTCTAAATGCCACATAACTTGAGGCATCATAAATCATGAAAAGTCCAAAGGCGGTGAGGGCCATTACTGATAAAAGCAGGGAAAAATCCGATTTCCTGATTGTGATTTTTTTTACTTTCAACATAAGTATTAATATAGTATACGTAAAAATCTGAAACGGAGAAAGAGGGCGTGTTACTTAGATAAAACCGCGATAAATAGTCCTAAAACTGCAAAGAAAAATCCTAGAAGCCATGCACGCATTACGATTTTTGGCTCTTCCCATCCTCTTTTAAGTAAAAGCAAATGGAAAGGTGCGACCGGGAAGATTTTTCTTCCTAAATATTTCTTGCTTAAAATTTGAAGAAGGGAAGATCCAATTTCTATGATAAATACTCCTCCAATAACAGCGAGCGCAAGGATCTTGTTATTAAGTAATCCAATAACAGCAAGCGACGCTCCAAGAGACATCGAACCTACATCTCCCAGCCAGATTCTAGCTTTATAAATATTAAAGTATAAAAATGCAGCGACACTTCCAATAAGAATCGCGATAAATATTGCGAGAGTTGAATCAAGTGCGGTTGAAGAGATTGCTAAAAATGCACCAAGACAAATTAACAGTAAGCCTGGAGCAAGGCCATCTAAACCATCTGCTATGTTAAATGCATTTACAAAAGAAACAATTGCAAACATTGAGAGGAAAATATAGAAAATTCCTAAATCTAAAGTTCCGATTCCAGTAATAAAAATTGACTGATACCCTAGCGGGAAATAAAGAATTAGAGAAATTAATAATGCTAGCCCCCATTGAATTAAAAACTTATGGCGAAATCTAAGGCCGAAAAAAGCATGTTTCGTAGAATTATTTACAAGCTTTTTTAAATCATCATAAAGACCAAGTATTCCAAAGCTTATAAATGAAAAGAGAAGTGCTACCACTTCCCAGATCTTTATGTCTACGCTAAAAATCCCATAACTCCAAAGAGAGAGAACTGTAACTACCCCAATAATTAAAGCGCCCCCTCCAAAGGGGGTTCCAACTTTCCACTTATTAGACTTATCAAAAAAGGGCGTAGGTTTATTAAAAATATCCATCGTCTTCTGATTTTGACGTCTAAGTTTTATTTTATAGAGAAAATCTATGAAGGGAATTATGAGAATTCCGGTCGCGACAGTAGACAAGAGCATAAGTCCCAACAGTTTTGCTAAATCCATAGGATATAATTATATCTTTTGATACACTTTTATTCAAATTTTTGGAGTTTTTATGAATTAACTTTTTGGTAGAGCTTTTCAGCTTCAAGTAACTCTTCAGGGGTGTTTACACCTCTCCAAGCCATAAATCCGCCTTTTACAGCCTCACACCTCTCATTGTTTTTTTGCGCAAGCTCAATAAGACTAACCAAATAATATTCCCCCGTTACTGGACTTTTCTCTACAATTGGCAAATACTTTCTAAGAAATGAGACACTAAAAATATAACATGCGGGATTTATTTCTTTAATTTCTTTTTCTATCTCTGTCGCATCTTTTTCTTCAACAATTTTTAATACATTTCCGTTTTCATCTCTAACGACTCTCCCAAGCCCGGTTGAGTTTGATAATTCAACCGTCAAAAAAGTTAATGCATTTCCATTGGTAAGATGCACGTCTATCATTTTTCTAAGAGCTTCTTCTTTATAAAATGCTGAATCATCCCCTTGAATAACCAAAATGTTTTCAATACCTTCTGGCAACTCGGTAATTGCAGTTTGAACTGCATGCGCAGTCCCAAGTCTTTCTAGCTGTTCAGCATAAATTACATTTTTCGTTACGGCTTTCATCACTGATTCTTTTGCAAAACCTACTACAATAACAACCGGATCAACATTTAAACGCTCGAGAAGTTCTAGCGCATGAACAATCATAGGTTTACCGGCAAGAGGAAGAGCTACTTTATTTACAGTAGTTGAGTTCATCCTCTTTCCTTTGCCCGCAGCCAAAATTACTCCGCCTACGTTATTCATTTTCGCGAGTTACAGATGCTCCCAGACTATTAAGTCTATCTTCAAATTTTTCATAACCTCTATCTAAATGGTGGACTTCTAAAATAACACTTTCCCCTTCTGCCGCAAGCGCAGCTAAAACTAAAGTGGCTCCTGCTCTAAGATCAGTTATTGAGACAACAGCGTTATGCAAGCCTACTGGTCCCGTTATTTTTGCTGCGTGCTTATTATCTTTCTTATCATCCTCAATATTAAAATTGTAAAACTCTTCCGGATTTTCTACTTCTGGATTAAATAATTCTATGTCTGCTCCCATTTTTTTAAGCTCTCTAACATAACTAAACCTACTTTCATAAATTCTCTCATGAATTATAGACTCTCCTTTTGCCTGAGTCATAAGAACTGCCCAAGGCGCCTGCCAATCAGTCATAAATCCTGGATAAACCCATGTCTCAATATTTGTAGCTCTAATTTCTCCTTTATAGAAAAATCTTATTCCATTATCTTTTATCTCAACTCCCCCGCCAATCTCATCAAGTTTTTTTACAAACTCCAAGATGTCAGTTTTCTTTATGTTTTCAATAAAAATATCCCCTTTTGTGATAATTGCTGCAATAGCCAGAGTCACTGCCTCATTTCTGTCGGGACCTATTTCAAAAGTCGCTCCATTCAATTTTTCTACTCCTGTAATTTCAATTGTTCTTTTATCCCTTTTTATAATTTGAGCTCCCATCTTACTTAAGAAAGAAATTAATTCATCGATTTCTGGTTCTTCTGCTGCATTTCTTAAAGTCGTTACACCCTTTGCTAGAACTGCGGCCATGAGTAAAGTTTCTGTTCCTGTGTGTGTGCTTTTTTTAAATGTATAATCTGCGCCTGTTAGACCATTTGGGGCTTTCATGTAAAAGTATCCATCAGAACTTCTATATTCGATGTCAACTCCCATAGCAGTTAACCCTTCAATAGTTCTGTCAATTGGTCTTGCGCCAATTCGGCATCCTCCTGGATTTGGAATTACTGCCTCTCCCATTCTTGCAAGAAGAGGAGACATAAAAAGAGCTGAAGTTCGAATTTCAGCACTATTCTCTAAATCTATTTTTGTTTTTGAAAAATTTGATAAATTAACAATGAGCCTGTGATCATCTTTTTTTACTCTCCCCCCTAGTTCTTCAATAATATCCACCATCGTGAATAAATCTGAAATCAGTGGTACATTTTCGATTACTATTTCCTCATTTGTTAAACATGCAGCAACTAGCGCCTTTAAAGCAACATTTTTTGCCCCGCTTACCTGAGTTACACCAGAAAGCGCTTTTCCTCCTGTAATTATAAATTTATCATCCATTTAAAATTTCCTTTCCAATTTTATATACGTCTCCTGCTCCCATTGTAATTATAATAGTATTCTTATCAAATTTTTGGGAAGTCACGTATTTTACCACATCATGAATGGTTGGGAAATAAAATGCATCTTTGCCGAATTTTTTAACTTCCTCAACTAGTAAACTTGAAGAAAAATTTTCATCGATTTTTTCTCTAAATGATGGAAATATTTCTGAGATTAAAACTTGGTCTGCGTCAGAAAATGAAGAAGCAAACTCTCTAAAAAGAGCTTTTGTACGTGAATACATATGCGGCTGAAAAATAGGAATTATCTTGTGCTTAGGATATGCTTTCCTAAATGCTAAAAGCGTACATTTAATTTCTACTGGATGATGCGCATAATCATCATATAGAAGACCGCCTGATGAAAGATTTCCCACAAACTCAGATCGTCTCTTTGTTCCTTTGAAGTGACTCAATCCATTTTTTATTTGCTCAATTGTAAGCCCTGCTTCAATTCCTGCGACAATTGCACCAAGTCCGTTTATTGCATTCTGTTCTCCGAAAACATTCATTGAGAATTGTCCCAGAGAGGCGTTGTGAGACTTTACCCAAAAAAACATTTTATCTTCACTAAAATTTGCTCGCTCTAAAACATAATCATTATCAGGGGACTGTCCATATGTAATTTTTCTAACGCTTACTCTTTTTAGAAAATCTCTATTTTCCGCTCCATCACCACAAGCAATTAGAACTCCGCCTGGGGTAATTTTTTTTGTAAAATCTATAAAAACTTTTTTTATTTCTTCTAAATCAGAGTAGATGTCTGGATGATCAAAATCAATATTTGTAACTACTAAGATTTCAGGATTCTGATATAAAAATTTTGGCACTTTGTCATCTGTTACATCAGCAAAATATTCATCAGACTCAGTTATAAAATATTCACCTTTTCCGTAATGCCCTGAAGAACCAAGTGACGGAATATCAGAGGTGCCAATTACGTAAGAAGGTTTTAGTCCTGCGTTTTCAAATACAGTTGCGATCATTGCAGATGTAGTTGTCTTCCCATGAGAACCTGCGACCGATACGCCTTTTAATTTCTTTCCGAAAACTTCTCCTTTTTGAAAAGCGCCAAGCGCTTGGCCTTGATTTAAAACTGGAATTTCAAGCTCCTGAGCTTTTAAAACTTCAAGGTTTTCTGACCCCCCGTGTGCAGCAGTAGCAATTACTAAATCAACATTTTCAACATTTAATGTATTAAACTCTACAATTTTTTCGATTCCAGCTTTTTTTAATTCTCTGTCAGTAATAAAAACATCTGCTACATCTGAACCAGTAACTTGAAACCCTGCTTCTTTAGCGATTATCGCAAGAGGCGTCATGCCAACCCCTTTTATTCCCGTAAAATGTATTTTCTTAATTTTCTTATAGTCCATAAATATTATTTTCTAGTTCTGATAGCCGCCTCTACCACTCCGTATTCATCCCATGGCAAATCCTTATTTCCGTATGTCATGGATTTCTCGTGTGCTTTTCCAGTTATAACCACTAAATCTCCTTTTCCGGCCATTTCAACTGCAGCATTAATAGCATCTTTTCGGTCCATTAGCTTAAACACTTTTGCATCTTTTTTCTTAATTCCGCTTGAAATCTCCTCAATAATTTTATCCACATCTTCACTTCTTGGATCTTCAGCTGTTAGAATTAAAATGTCTGCATGCTTTGAAGAAGTCTCTCCCATAAAGGGCCTTTTCGAATGATCCCGTTCTCCCGCTGAGCCGAAAACATGAATTATTCTACCTTTTGTTTGAACGCGGAGTGAACCCAAAAGCTGATCAAAAGCATTTGGAGTATGAGCAAAGTCTATGATTACTGCAAACTCTTTATCATAAACAAAATCCACTCTTCCGAGTGGCAATTTAAAAGTTTTCATTGCATTTCTTATCTCTGCAGGATTAAGCCCTAGTGATTTGCAAACAGTTACTGCTGCCAAAACATTGTATTTATTAAAACTTCCAATCATGACGCGTGATTCGAACGGAAAATTAATTAAATTTACATCTGCGCTTTCTGAAAACCCATAAGTTATCCAATTCTTATTCTCTTTAGTGTTCTTTGCTTCAGATAAAAGCGTATATGATCCATCATCTCTATTGACTATTGCTATCTTTGCCATTTTCAAGAGCTTTTCTTTCGCGTGAAGATAATTATCGAATGTCTTGTGATAATCTAAATGTTCGCTAGTTATATTTGTCAAAGCTCCTATCCTAAAAGGAACACCCCAGGTTCTATATTGATCTAATGCGTGCGATGTAACTTCCAAAACAAAATACTCGGATTTAGACTGCACAGCTCGCCTTAAAAATTTCTGAAGAGCAAAAGGATTTGGAGTTGTAACATGAAACCCGGTTTCAAATTCAGTTTTACCCACAGATGCGCCAATACTTGTTAACATGGATACTTTTTTTCCGTTTGACTTTAATATGTGGTAAATAAGATTAACTGTCGTAGTTTTTCCATCAGTTCCGGTAACTCCAATTACGGTCAGCTTTCTTCCCGGAAATAGATAAATTAGGTTAGCAAAAAAGGCAACCACAAGATGATAAACGTTTTTTATTTTTTGAAACATAGTTTAATTATACAAATTATCTACGCGCGGCGCTTTTTATTCCAAAAACTTCCCCGTCTTGGTAAAAATTCTTCATCAGATTTATTTTTAAGAAGCATTTCTACGACGCGTTCAAGGAAAAGTGTATTTTGTGATCCTTTAACTAATACCAAATCTCCTTTATTTATTTCATTTACTAAAATTTCTTTTGCTTCTTTAAAAGTTTCAAACTTTTTAAATTTAAAATTATTTTTTTCTAAAATTGGAGCTACATATTCTCCAGTTAATGGTCCAATCAAAATTACGAAATCTAAATTTTTCAAAATTACTTTTGCAAGCTCTTCATGCTGAACTCGCCCAAGCGTACCTAACTCTCTCATATCTCCTAAAATTCCTACTCTTCTGCCCGGCTTAATATCCTTTAATATTTCAATTGCGCCTTTTGCAGCAGTAAGCGAAGAGTTATATGAAGAATCAATAATAGTCGTATCCTTTATTCCTTCGAATACTGAAAATCTTCCTGGAGGAAAAGAAAAATTTTCTTCAATTAATCTTACTGCTTCATTGATACTAAACTTACAAACAAATGCAGTGGCTACTGTTTCTAAAAGAGAATATGCAAAATATTTAGGAAGAGGTTTTGGAATATTAAGACTATAACGATCTTTAAGAAATATGAAATTAACCGTGAAACTTTTTTCAGATACTTGAATACTTGAAATATAAAAATCAGCACTCTTGTCCAAAGCAGAAATTGTTACAACTTTCGATTTCAATGGTAAAAGATCTTTTATATTACTATCATCCAAATTAACTATCGATGTGCCATTTGAATCAATGGACTTAAGAAGTTTTCCTTCTTCTTTAGCTGTTAAATTTAATATTTGTTCGCGTCTTTTTAATTCATCCTCCTCATTTATTAGGTTATCAAAATTAAAACTATGCTCAATATCTATATTAGTTAAAAGCCCAACATTTGGAGTAACTATTGAGAGAAGATACTCCATGTTTTTTGGAGGCTTTGGACTATCAATTCCCATTTCCAAAACTAAAAACTCATATTTTTTATTATTTGTAATAATTTTTAGTGGCGCTAAAAATAAAACCCTTAACCATTCTTTAATCGTGTAGTTGTCTACGTCAATGTCCAGTATGTTTAGGGGGATCCCTGTCTCACTATTTTTTCCTTTTCCTTCTTTTACTCTAAATTTAGATCCCAGAACTTTTCCTATCAAAAGCGCAGTCGATGTTTTTCCGCTTGCTCCTCCGATTCCAATTATTACTGGATTAATTTTTTTAAGCTGAATCTTAGCAAAGTATCTAATGTAAGAAAGATATAATTTTATTAATAAATTCTTCATAATTTAAATCAATCTATTTTTCGGGAGCTATACCATAATACGTGAAAAGTCCCTGTGCAATCCCGAAAAAGACAGGAGCGGCTGTCTCTGCACCGTAGATTCTAGCAGTTGGCCTGTCTAAAATCACTAGCATAACGAATTTTGGCTCCGTTGCAGGCGCAAATCCTATAAATGACGCAATCGTTTTATTAGGATCATATTTTCCCTCTACTGGAATCGAGGCAGTTCCGGTTTTTCCAGCTACCCTATATCCATCAATCTTTGCCCATCTAGCTTCTCCCTTATCCACTGCATTTACTAAAACTTCAGTCATAACCTTTGCAGTAGCCGGATTTATAGGTTTTCCAATTTCTTTTGGCGGAATTTTCGAAACCTGCCCATGGATATCTGTAACTGAAGAAACAATATGAGGTTCCATCATGGTGCCATTATTTGCAATTGAAGAAAAAGCTGTTAAAAGCTCAATCGGAGTAATTGAAATTCCCTGTCCAAAACCAGTAGTTGCGAGGTCTACTACATACCAATTTTCTTTTGGTTTTATTTGAGCTACTACTTCTCCTTGAAGATCTATTCCGGTTAGTTTTCCGATTCCGAACCGGTCAAGATATTTTAACATTCTATCTAGGCCCAATTTTTGTGCAGTATAGATCATTCCTGTGTTGTCAGAATGCTGAATGACTTCAAGCATTGTCGCATTTGGGTAATACTCATCATTCCACGTGCGCAAATCATACCCTCCAACTGAAACAGGGCCCGAACAAATCGGACACTTACTCTGAGGGGTTAAAAGTTTTTCATTAAAAGCAGCGGACATAACAAGAGGCTTAAAAGTAGAACCTGGTTCATAAAGATTTGTAACAAAAGTATTTTTATATAGATCGCTTGAATATTCGCCGTATTTTGCTGGATCAAATGATGGATAGTTTGCCATTGCAATTATGGCGCCAGTTTTAGGATCCATAATTCCTACCATCCCTCCTTCTGCTCCATATCTCTCAATTCCTTCTTTAAGTTTTTTTTCTACCAAAAACTGGATTGACCTATTTATATGAAGATTCAAACTGCTTCCATCAGTTCCAAAAGATTTTTCGTCATCTACTCGGGCTAAAATTGGCCTACCTATCGCGTCATGTATTTGAACTGCTGAGCCATTTTTTCCTTTTAGAAGCCTGTCGTAATAACCTTCAATCCCAGAATAGCCCTTACTGCTTCCATTCTCATCTTTTCCCACAAACCCAAGTAGATTTGCGGCCATAGAAGCTTCTGGATAAAATCTTTCAAACTGTTTTTCAAATCCGAGACCTAATATTTCTTCTTTTTCTATTTGTTCCCGAATTTGTGGATCAATTCCATGAGCAATTGGCACCCAGAAAAGATCCTGATCAAGCTGAGCACTTATTGAAGCCTCATAAATTCCCAAAGTCTGGGATAAAACTCGGGATACCTGCGTTTTATTTTTTACTTCTTTAGGATTTGCATACAAAAGATATGAGATTTTATTTGCAGCAATTGGAAAACCGTCAGAAGTCATAATTTCCCCTCTGACTGGCTCAATTTTTAATGCCTTTCCGTATTGAATTTGCCCAAGCTCTGATAATTCTTCAGCCTTAACGACTTGCCAGTAAAAGAGACGAAGTAAAATGACCCCGAAAATTATAGTAAAAAAAAGTAGTACTGTACGATATCTTAAAATCATCTAAGAGATGCGATTGGCTTAGCTTTTGTAAGGGCAAAATTTGACTTACTGTCAACAAACCCAATTCTTGCAGCCTCAGAAGCTACGTGAGTTAAGGAGCTTAAAGAATAAATTTTTTCTCTTATGATTACATTTTCTGTTCTAACTTTAACCAATTCATCCTGAGTTTTTCCTAAAGCAACTCCTTTGGTAGAAATTTTATTAGAAATTGCAGTTCTAGTTATAAAAAGTCCTACAATTACTAATATTAAAATGGCTAAAACAAATATTGGTTTTTTCATAATTTTTGAAATATCCTAAGCTTTGCGCTTTTACTCCTGCCATTTTCCCTAACTTCTTCTTCTGTTGGTAATATCGGTTTGTCTGTTAGAATTTTACCTTTCCCGTTTTTTTCAAACTCTATAAATGCTCTTTTTACAATCCTATCTTCCAAAGAATGGAATGTAATTATCGCTATTCTGCCATTCTCTTCAAGTAAATCTAATGCCTTAGGAAGCGCTTCTTTTAAACTTCCTAATTCGTCGTTAACTGCAATTCGGAGCGCTTGAAAAACTCTTTTTCCTGATGTTGCTCTTGCAAAATCGTTTACTGTTCTGAATCCGTAAGCTGTTGCTAATGTTAGTGTTAAATCGTCTGTTGTTTTAAATGGCGCTATTTTTCTTCTCTTAATAATTAGGTCCGCAACTCTATTCGCATTCGTCTCTTCGCCAAAGTTTCTAAATAAATCTATGAGTTCGCTTTTACCTAAGGCATTTACTAGATCGCTTGCCGCTACAGTTAGACTCTTATCCATTCTCATGTCCAATGGTCCAGGTAAAATGTATGAGAATCCTCGCTCCGGCGTATCAATTTGGTGTGAAGAGATTCCTAAATCAAAAAGAATTCCCCATGCTTTTTCAAATCCGTAATCCTTCGCAATTATGTCAATATTCCTGAAATTTCCCTTCGCAAGTTTTAATTCTTGATTCTTGATTCTTGATTCTTGATTCTTCTTAACAAACTCAATTGCCTCTGAATCTGCATCAATTCCTAAAACCAAACCACCCTTTTCGAGTATCGCTTTAGCATGTCCGCCGCCACCAAGAGTCGCATCTATATATTTTCGACCCTTAGTAACATTCAGTGCGTTAATTCCTTCGTTTAAAAGTACAGATTTATGATATTTCATTATTTTTTGTTAGCCTTTCAGTAATTGGTTCTATTTTTTTAATTAATTCTAAGTTGTGTGTTTCCCAACGTTTCTTATCCCAAATTTGCACATATCTAATTACCCCCAACATACTTACCTCTTCATTTAAGCTCGCATATTCCCTTAAATAGTTAGGCACTATGAATCTTCCTTTGTCATCTAGTGAAACTTCTTCTGCACTTCCCAAGAGAAATCTTTCTATCTCTCGTGCGTTTTTATCAATAATTGGTTTTCCTCTTGTTCCTTCGAGAAGAAGTTCAAATTTACTAACCGATATAACTATCAAAGAGCCTTCGAATCCCTGAGTAACAATTAAATTGTCGCCCAGTTCACGTCTAAATTTAGCGGGTAATATAATTCTATTTTTCTCATCAATTTTAGTATCTTGCCTGCCTATTAACATATTTTACTTCAAACCATATCATTTGTCCCACTTTTTCCCACTTTGAACCATATTCTTATTTTGCTTTTTTCGCTGAAAAGTGTCAAGGGGCATTTCACAAAAATAGTGTGGTTTGGCAAGCTAATACACTAGATAAAGTAGGCTTATAGGAATTTACTCCAAAGAGGAATTAGAGTTTTACGATTTCTTGAACTTGATATTCTTTTCCGTCTTTTTTAGTAACTTTTAAATTAATTGTGATATCAGAGATTACGTTGTCATAGCGGCATTTTCCAGCTGAACAAGTTCCAAATTCTCTAAAATCAGTATCTGTTCTTCCGTCTTTTCCAATTTCCATAACTCCAAATATTCCTTCATTTGCGGTCTCGCCCTCAACCTCTTTTTCGTATTCGATGGTATATTCGACTAGTTCAATGTCCGAAGCTTTTGTGAGTTCAAACATAAGAGCCTTATTATCCTGTCTTACTGTAACTTCCATGCCTATATCTTCCGGGGTAAGGGTAGGTAGATCTGACTGCGTAATTTCATCAGATGGACTTTCGCTCCGTGATCCTTGCCTTGACCAGAGAAAAGCAGCACCTGCTAAAGCCAGAATTAAAAATACAGCCACCGCTGCAATAATCTTTTTTCCTCCAATGGCGGATTGAAAATTTTTTAATATTTCCACTAGATTTAGAATAGCTAAAAATTTAATCTTTTGTCAAGACTTGCAATCAAAAAAAAAAAAAAGCCGAAGACCCGCCGATGATCGCTCGGTGACCTGCCTGCCGGCAGGCAGGGCCGTGTTCGAATAGAACTGAAAAGCCGAACGGAAAGACATGGCTGGGTCAAGCAACTTTAGCTACAGGAGGAAAAATGTCTGGAAATGCATTTGGAATTTCTCGAAGCGCTTCTTCTCCCGTAATTGGTTCATCTTTCCCTTCCATCATGAGTTCAATATCTGCAATCTTTAAATCTGGATTTGATGTGGATCTAGAAATTTGCATAAATAAACTACTTGGTCCTTCTTTAAGTGCAACAGCGTCAATTGGAATTATACCCGCGCGTTCGCGAATATCCCCAGAATAACCATAGCTTTTATTATTATGGTCAAAGAGAACTAAAGATGGATAAGGCTCACCTGTATTAACTCCATGCAAGGCATGTGCCATGATTTGCCCTTGCGCTTCTGGAATCATTTCAAGCCTGCTTCCTAATAAATCAATGGCCTCTTCTACCTGCTCCTGAAATGTTAATTGGGGTTTTTCTGCTACCGCAGTGCTTTCAGCCATTATTTTATTTTTTCAAATATAAAATCGTGGAGTTTACTTATTTCGATTCTTTCCTGAGCTGCGGTATCGCGGTCTCTGATGGTCACAGTATCGTTTTCAAGAGTCTCAAAGTCCACAGTTATACAATACGGTGTTCCTGCTTCATCCTGAGAAAGATAGCGCTTTCCAATATTTCCCCTATCATCCCACGCCACCATAAAGCTAGGCTTCAAACTATCGTAAATTCCTTTAGCTTTTTCTACCAACTCTGGCTTATTGGGTAGAAGTGGAAAAATAGCAGCTTTATATGGTGCTAATTTCGGATGCAAACTTAACCAAGTTCTTTTTTCATCTTGCTTATATGCATTTAATAAAAAGAATAAGGTTGATCTGTCTACACCGCCTGATGCTTCTATAACCCAAGGAGTATATTTTTGACCCTGATCATCAAGATATTGTTGTTTGTGTCTAGACAAATCCCAATCTCCTCTGTGATGAATTCCTTCAAACTCACTCCAACCAAAAGGAGCCTCGAATTCTATATCTTCTGCGTATTTTGCATAATGCGCTTTTTCATCGTCCTCGTGCTTTCTAAAACGCAGCTTTGCGCCGTCCATTCCAAGCGATTTATACCAGCTCATTCTTTGTTCTTTCCAATACTGGAACCATTTATCTCCCTCGCTATCTTCCGGGCGGACAAAAAACTCAAGCTCCATTTGTTCAAATTCACGACTTCTATACACGAAGTTTCCAGGCGTAATCTCATTCCTAAATGCTTTTCCTATCTGAGCAATTCCAAATGGAATTTTGACACGAGTTGAAGAAATTACATTCTCAAAATTTACGAATGCCCCCTGCGTTATCTCTCCTCTTAAATAAATTTTCTGTTTTTGTCCCTCAACTACTCCTAATTCAGCTTCTACAAGAAGATTAAATTTCTTAGGTTCAGTCCATGTAATTTTTACAGTCTTTCCCTCAACCTTGTGACCAGCTTCTTCATGCTCTTTTATTTCTTCTGCTTTATCTGCTCTAAATCTTTTGTGGCAAATCAAACATTCAATCAATGGGTCCGTGAACGCCTCAAGGTGACCTGAAACCTGCCAAACCTGAGGATTCATCATAATTGCGGCATCAATTCCGACCACATCCGATCGCAACTGAACCATAGATTTCCACCACTCATTCTTAATATTTCTTTTGAGCTCCGACCCGAGGGGTCCGTAGTCCCATGTTCCTGTTAAGCCAGAATATATATCTGACCCAGGAAAAATAATCCCACGACGCTTACATAAAGCCACTATTTTTTCCATTAAATTCCCGTCCATACCGCAATGATAGCAAAAAAAACGTTTTCTTGTCATCTTGAACTTGATTCAGGATCTAAAAAACAAAAGATGCTGAAATAAATTCAGCATGACAAACGAGACGAACGAGGAGGGGAAGGATTAGAAGATTTGGGGGAGGATTCTTTTAGTCTTTATCTTTTTCTCCATGATTCCTTCTATAAAACTTTCTGAATCTTCTAGAAAAAGCTGCTCCCTTGGCCAAAATCCAAGTAAAACAATGAGTTCTTCTTCGAATCTTTTTATTCTTTTTCGGGGATCTGGAGTTATTTCTAAATCATAGAAAACTTGCTGAAGAAGATGAAAAGCTGCGCGGTTTTCCTGATGCTCTGGGAGCAAACCATCAACTAATTCACAAACATAAAAAGCATATCCTGCTCTTTCAAGATCAGATTTTAATCCTGAATGATGATTTAGAGTTTCTATTTCTGTAAGAATTGGCATGCGGCCATCGTGAAGATTAAAAATACTTAAGTTAAGAAGCTCTATGTGGGATGATCTGCGGCTTGAAATCTTTCTAACTCCTTTTGCAATAACTGAGATTTTTCCTCTATTTTTTGTTAAAACTGTAAGAATCCTATCAGCCTCTCCGTAATTTTTTCTTTTTATGACAATTCCCTCAGTCTTAAAAGATCTCATATATTATTCTGTTGTCATCCTGAGCGAAACGAAGGATCTTATTCACTGGCTCAAGATTCTTCACAACGCTGCGAATGACATTACAAGCTTAGTTCAATTTCTTTATCCTGATCCAGTATAAACTTTTGCTTTTGTTTACCATTCAATTTAATCGTATATTCATCTTCAGCTGTCCCCGGCTGTTTTTGAATCATCACTGGAAGAGGTGAGCCTTTTTCTACTTTAAATGGAAGAGTATATTCAAGAGTAAGTTTTCCAATTCCCAGAGGCCTTACCGTTAAGAATCCTTCGAAAACTGTTTTTCCAAACTCTTCATAAGTTGTCATTTTTACTTCTGATCCAGAGGAATCTTTAAGCTTAGCGCCTTTTGGCACATAAACCCTGAACCAGTTTCTCCATGGAGCATTAAGACAAAGGCTGTTCTCGGCTTCTAGATTACAGTTAGAAGGTTTATGCGGATTTCTGTAGTTAACAGTAACTTTTTTAGTAATGACTCCATTTCCGCCAACTGTATACTCCTGTAAAACACTCTGGTCTACGAATAGGTTAGATTTCGCTCCTCCAAAGTTAGCTTCATTAAGATGGAAATAGTCACCTTCAAAATCTCTAATTTGCCCAGTCGCATTTACTGCTGAAAGCCCTTCCATAGCATCTTTATTTTCTAGGCTAAATAGGATATGCTTCTGACCAATCTCTGAGAACATTGCCTGCATAAGCGGTCCCCAATATTGCTTTGGTGAAGATTGAAAAGCTTTATTCATAATCGCAAGCATAAGATCTCCTATGATACTTTTCCTGTCTGATCGAATATATTGGACTCTGATTCCAGCAAATTCTTCCAGCTCATAAATAACTTGCGGACAATCGCATCTCTCGTCAATTTTGGTTGTGTAAGTCTGACCATTTACCTGAACGTCTCCTAGAATTTCCATTGCAGCGACCAATGCATGTGTATCTATTGCGATAATCCCATCTACATCTACATATTTATCTGCTTCTCCATAAAGATCTCTAAATTCTTTCATAGACTCCTGGAAATCAGGAGAAAGATTGCTATCGCGAAGATTAAGCACTGGCACTTTTGGAAGATATTTTAAGATAGGCTCTGGGGCCTTTTCCTTACCTGAGATTGAATTATCCAAAACATAAATATCTTCTGAAGAATCCACTTTAATTACACCTTTATTAATTCTAAATATGGCGTAGGCTGTAAGAAATCCTCCAGTAGGCCTGAGCTCTTTGTCATTCTGGAAAAGCACAAAGTATTTCTTTTCTTCTTTTTCTCCAAGAAGCTGCGGAAGAACTTTGATAAATGGACTTGCGTCTTCTATAAATTTAGTCCCGTCCGTTGCTAAGGTTCTCATAGTCGTCATGCCGTTTCTAACTTTTCCTCCTGCTATAAATGCCGGATAGTCATTTGGATTAACGTGATCTATTTCTTTTTGGGCCAGTTTTAGAGACTTTGCAATATCATCAATTCTAGGAGTAACTTTTCCCATAGTTTGAACTGCTGTCTCAATTCGCTGCTCAGCTGATCCCCCAACAAAACTTCCCTGACCTTTAAGTCCTAAAACGTCTGCATAAGGTTCTACAGACTCTACGAAAACATCAGCTGCATCAAGTCCATAGAATCCAGCGTTAACCATGTGTCTTGCATCGTTATAGTAAATATTTGGTCCTGGAATAAATCTCATTACCATTAAAAGATTTAATTTCTTCTGAGTATCTTTTAAGGCTTCACGTGTTTTTTTAAGTTCTTTACCTGTCGCTTCTATGTCCTGCTTCTTAAGCGCATCAACTGTGGCATTAACCTGCGCGTAAGTTTTCTTAGCAGAAAGATAAGTCAAGAATCCTGGAATTATAATTAGAACGATAAAAAGCATGAAAACTACAAGAAGCCCAATTCCTACTTTTTTATTCTTAACTTTGCCAAGTTTTAAAAACCTCGATTTCAATTCTAGGCGCGAAGTTTGGGATTTTGCTTCTGGGTTAGGAGTTGTTTTTACGGGTAAATCAGAGCTTAGCTCAATCTTTTCGAATCCATCCATTAATATATGATACTAGGTCACAAACTGTCATGTCAAATTGACAAAATGTGATATGGGAGGTTATAAATCAAACTAAATTGAGAGTTAGAGGGCGCCTTTGCCGGAGACCATTGCACCTGGAGTTTTCATTATTATAGATATGTCATATGCAATTGATCTCTTTTTAACATATTCTGCGTCCATTTTAATTCTTTTATCAAAGTTTATTTCCGATCGCCCGGAAACCTGCCAATATCCAGTTACACCGGGTCTAACTGAAAGTACTATTTTTACAGGCTCCCGAGTTTCAGGATATCTTACCTGCTGGTCACGGAGCTCATCTGGATAGTATGCACGGGGTCCCACAAGACTCATATCACCTTTTAAAATATTAAAAAATTGTGGAACCTCATCGAGAGAATGCTTTCTGATGAAATGCCCGACATTTGTGATCCTTGGATCATCCTTTAACTTATAACTTCCTTTTTTGTAGTCTCTATAAAGCTCTGCAAATTTAGGGTTTTCGCGCAAAAGTTCATGAGCGTTTTCGATCATTGAACGGAATTTATACATCTTAAAAAGCTTACCGTTTTTTCCAACTCGCTCAGGTGTATCAGCCAAAACTGGCCCTTTAGAATCAAGCTTAATTGCAATAGCGACCAAAACAATTACGGGAGAGAAGATAACGATAAGAACCAAAGACAAAACTATATCGATAAGTCTTTTAAATAACTCATACAAGACACTTTTTCTGACTTCAATAATTGGCATATTTTATCCTGCACTTTCTATCTCACTCCTCCCAAACAAAACCCAAACCCTGACTGTAAATAAAAGTGCAGGATTTAGGTAAGATGTTCGTGAGGAGTTCCTGCTAGACTCTCGACTAATTTTTTAATTTTAGGAACCGATGATTTAGGACAAACTAAAACAACATCTTCTGTGTTAATTACTAGCATTTCAGAAAGATCGATTCCTACAGTAAGCTGATTAGTGTAGTTAAAAACAAGACTATCTCTTGAATCTTCTACCATAACTTTTCCTTTCGTAACGTTCTCGTCAGCTTTCTCGCTCAATGCCTCCTTTAGCGCTTCCCATGCTCCGATATCGCTCCACCCTATGTCAACTGAAATAACAGAAATCTTACTTGTTGTAAATTTCTCAAGTATTGCATCATCAAAGCTAATTTTTTCCAACGCTGGATAAATCTCATCCAGTGATTTTTCAAAGCTTGATGAATCAACTATTTTCATAAGCTCGGTATACATTTGTGGCGCAAATCTTTCAAACTTTTCAATTAAATATGCAGGAGTCGTGACGAAATATCCCAAGTTCCAAACATAGTGTTCGTCTTGGAAAAAATCTTCTGCTTGAGATAATTTGGGACGATATTTAAGCTTTTTAAATTCAAGCGATTTCAAACCTCCCTCTTCCCGCAATTCATCTCCGCAATAAATCCATCCCACATTCTGATTAGCAAATCTTGGTTTTTGCCCTATAAAAACGAAGTCAGATTTTCCTTCTGTTATAGATTTCTCAGCCATTCGGAGTGCCCTTTGGAAAATCTTAACTTCCCTAACCATGTGATCACTCCAAATAATAGCCATCGGTTCATTTGGAAATCTTTTATTAATTATGGCCGTTGTTAGTCCAATCGCAGGCCCGACATCGCGCATTTCAGGCTCGAATATAAAATTCTCCTGGGGTATATCTGGAAGCTGATCTATCACAATATCTTTGTATCTTTTTCCAGTTGCCACATAAATATCAGAAGGATCAAACTCGGGCTGAAGTCTGGCAACCGCTTCTTGAAGTGTTGATTTATCGCCAATTAATTTTCCAAACTGCTTTGGAGTATTTTTCCTCGAAAGAGGCCAAAGCCTTGTTCCTACTCCTCCTGCAAAAATAACTACCTTCATCCCGTTAGAAAACCTCCTTTTCGGCTTTACTATCTAACATATTAAACTTGCTGGTTAAAATAAATTTTCTAACGGGATTCATAAATTTGTATTCTTTTCTAAGAATTCTTCCAAATTTTTCTTAAAGTTTTTATAAGAAAATCTCTCCGAATTCCTTACTATGTCAGCAGTATTATATAGTCTTTCATCGAATCTTTCCAATACCCTATTTAACGATTCAGGGCTTTGTTCCGAGAAAAACTCACCAGTTACCCCTGTTATTACTATGTCTAGTGCCCCTCCATTTTTAAAAGCTATTACAGGTTTTCCAAACAATTGCGCTTCTGCCATTACGAGTCCGAAGTCTTCATTTCCTGGAAAAATTAAAGCTTTGCAATTTTTATAGTAATACCTAAGCTTCTCGTCTGTCAATTCTCCAAGAAACTGAATATTCTTATTTGAGCGTTTTTTTAAAGCTGACATCATGGGTCCTCCTCCAATTATTTTTAAAGGAAGTCTATTCTGATTAAACGCTTCGACAGCTAAATCCACTCGTTTATAATTACTAAACCGGGACATTCTGGACACTAAAAGAAAATAATCATTTTTTCTTTTTTTTATATTTTTTGGCTTATCTATCATTAAAGGCGGAAAAATTATTTCACTGTCTCGGTCATAATATTTTTTAATTCTATTTTTTACTTCTGAGGAAATTGCAATCATGTGATCTGGTCTTTGAGAAGCCATCCTGTCCCAGTTTTTTAAATATTTAATAGAACCCTGAGCCAAAAATCTAGTAATAGGATTTGGGAAATACTCATCATAACCACTCCACAAATATCTTGTAGGCGTAAGACAATAACAAATGTGGACTGTGCCTGGATTTGTAATTATTCCTTTTGCTGCTTCACTTGTAACTGAGATTACCAGGTCATATTCATCGAATGAAAAATGCTCAAAAGCTATTGGCATAAAAAGCGCCAAGAGCTCATTATACTTACGAAGAGCCGAAGCAGATTGAAGAAAAGAGGTATTCACCTCAAACTCTTTTGCCCAAGAACTCCCTTCCTTACTATAAACTGAGGTATACAAAGGAGCTTCTGGGAAAATTTTATGCAGTGCTAAAAGTACTCTTTCTGCCCCGCCCCACTTATTTACTCTGTCATAAACGAGCGCTACTCGTAATCTTCTCGAATGACTCAAATTACTATCTAATCTATTCGAATTCATCATCCCTCTCCGATAAATCAATGTCTTTGAAATTAGGATTGATTATTCTTCTATAGCGAATTTTAGTCCCTCGAAAATTAACAATAATTGCGAGCGGCAGATTGGTTTGTTTTAAATAGGACAATGCTTGTTTGAAAAATTTTGGAGAATAATGCTGCTGAGCTTTTACTTCAAGAATTAATAAATCTTCTACTATGAAATCAAGAAAGTATCTCCCGATACTTTGACCATCATATTCAAGCTTAACTGGAACCTCCCTTTTAAATGAAAGGCTATTTATATTTAATTCCTTTTCTATCGCTCTCTGGTAGTATTTTTCTAAAAGAGCGGAACCCAGTTCGTTGTGAACTTTAAATAAAACCCCCATGGTCTTGTAGCTTAATTTCGGAAGAACCAGCATATTAGGATATATTCGATTTTATTAGATACTATTCGAAAAAGTATTGTAGACCCGAAGGGTCTGCCGGGCAGTTTTTTCCCATGAATATTTTTTTACTTGCTCATATCCTTTTTTAATTAACTTCTCCTTTTCCGAAGTTGATAAATTTAAAACGTGTTTCATTTTTGAAAGTATATCATCACTTTTAAATTGATCAAAATAAATAATTGAATCTCCAAATACCTCTCTATGGACTGGAATATCTGAGGCTAAAACCAAACATTCATTTTCCAAAGCTTCAAGAGGCGGGAGACTAAAGCCCTCCATCAAGCTTGTTCTCACCAAAGCATTTGCTCCCCTGTAGAGCTCTGACAACTTTTCATCACTTACATTTTCTAAGAAAATAACTTTATCATTTCCCATATTTTTCTTAACATGTTCTTTTAGTTTTTTATATAAAAAGTCATTACTCCCGACAAACACCAAACGAAGTGTTGGATCTTCCTTTACTAAAGATTTAAATGACTCCAGAAGAAGTCCTACATTCTTATGCTGAAAAACATTTCCAACATACAAGAAATAATTTTTTATTTTCTCTTCTTTCTTATTGGAAACCTTCATATCATCAGCAGCTTCATAAATCACTTCAATCTTAGACCTATTAGTTTTCAAGGTGTCCATGATATCTTTTCGTGTAAAGTCAGAAACTGCAATTATTTTTTTCGATACTCGTGCTGCATTTGCGACAACAATTCTATATGCGATTACTTTAAATCCTAAAAGCCAAAGCGGAAGAGTAGATGAGGCACCGCTTACAAAATGATGAAAAATTAAATCATGAATTGTCACAACATATGGCTTCCTGTATAAAACAGGTATGCTGAAATATGGAAAATGCATTAGATCTACTTTTTCTTTTTTTATGATTCCAGGAAATCTTAATTGTTCCTTAATCGAGTGCCATTTAAGATTTGCGGCTACAATCTTCCATTCTTTGTTTTTTATTTTTTCTTCAACTTCTTTTTTATCAGACTTTAAAACAAACAAAACATAAGAATTATTTTTATCAATCTTTGATAAATTTATAGTTAAATTTCTTATGTATCTTCCAACCCCTGTTTGACTCCAAAGCCTTCCATCAATTCCTATTTTCATGCTCCTTCGCTCCTTTTCAATATTATAAATCTAAACATACCGTTAAAATAGCCGAAACAATTCTAGCTTCGGACGCATGACCCTTCCGTAATTTTAATGAAGGCGGGTCATACAGTTTTTTTTCTTTTTGCTAAAAATAATTTAGTATCAATTCCGAGATATACCAACCAATTAATAATAAAAGGATATTTTCTAGCGTAATGTTTTTTATAGAAAATCTTCATAGTTGAGTAAAAATATCCCAGTGATTTATTTTTCGTAGACTTATCTGCGCCAGAATTCTCCTGACTATGTTTTTTAATGCCAGAGGAAACTCCCTTAACATGCAATATTTTTACTTGTGGAACATACATAACTTTAAACCCGGCTTTTTTTGCGCGAAAACACAAATCAATATCTTCTCCATAAAGAAAATAATCTTCATCAAAATATCCAATTTTCTCAACCATTGATTTTCTAATAAACATAAACGCTCCCACCACACTGTCAACCTCATGGGTTTTTGACATATCTCTATCTGTCAAATGATAAAGTCTATCGTTTTTAAAAAAGAAATGTAAAAAAGATGCAAGTGGAGTTGGAAAACCCCTGTGAGATGCGGCGTCAATTGAGCCATCCGCCTTCTCAATCTTGGAGGATGAAATTCCAACGTCCGGGTTTTTTTCCATAAAATCATAAATATATGAAAGGGTCCCACGCGGAACTTCTGTGTCAGGATTTAATGTCAAAATATACGGTGAGTCTGATTTTCTTAAAACTAAATTGTGTGCTTTTCCAAAACCTAAATTCTCTTTATTAAAAATAAAATTAAACTGCGGAAATTTTTTCTTAGCTTTTTCTGCGCTTCCATCAGATGAAGCATTATCGACAATATAAACTTCAAAATCTAATTCTTGCTTGATTTTTCTTAAACTCCCCAAACAGCTAATTAAATATTCGCTAGCATTATAGTTAACAATTGAAATTGTAAGTTTTTTCATATTTCTTATGACACTAGCGTTGCTCCTTTCCAACTTCAGAATAAACAGAGTCTAACTTCGCTGCTATATTTTTCCAGTCAAAATTTTTCTCAATAAATTTTCTACCATTTCTCGAAATTTTTTCATACAGATAATCATCAGTTAAAAGTAATGATGTTTTATTTGAAAATTCTTCAGGCTTATCACAAATAATTATTTCTTCGTTTTCTTTTGCTTTTATTCCTTCATTTCCAAGCGATGTTGTTACAACGGGAGTACCCGAGGACATGGATTCTAAGATTTTAAAATTAGTTCCCCCGCCTACCCTAATGGGTGATAACAAAACATCTGCTTCTTGAAAAATCCTCTCTGTTTCATTTGGCGCATTTTCATCAAAGATTATGGAATCATCCTTTAAATTTTTTATGCTATCTGGGATTTTCTTCCCAACAATCCAGAGAGTAGTATCGGGATTTTTTGCGTAAACCTTCGGCCAGATATTTTTAATAATATAAACTATAGAATCTCTGTTTTGGATCCATTTAAAGTCTCCTATAAACAAAACTTTAGTACGCTTTTCTTTTACATTTTTTTTCATTTTAAACTTCTCTATGTCTACTCCGTTCGGAATAATTTCAACATCTCTACTCATTTCCTTAGCTTCAATTTCTGATACTGCAACTAGTCTCGTAGCTTTTTTCCAATATGCTTTTTCCGCTCTTTTTAATTTTAAAACATCAAGATATAAAAGCGGGCGAACGATAATTAAACTTTTTTTAACAAATTTCTCATAAACTTTATACTCTACATTATGCTCTACTAAAACTACCGGTAAACTTGTCTTGGGTAAATTCTGCATTACATAAAAAGTCTCAACGTGGATTAAATTAAACTTTTCTTCGGCAAGTAGTTTTGAGATTATTTTTCTCATTTCCAAGTTTTTATGTCCAGTAATAAGAAACGGGTCTAAAGAAAAACCAGTCTTAATAATATTTTTTGCGCTCCACTGTTTTTTTCGCTCCGTCGTATAAATTCTTTCACAAATCTTTGAAACCTCATCAATGTCTCTTTGAGTTTGTGACTCTCTTTTTTCACATACTAAAGTTATTGAATGTTTTTCTGATAGATTTTTTATTAAATTATAAAGACGAATTTGCCCGCCAGAAAAAAGAGGAAAAGGCAGATATGAAGAAACAATTAATATTTTCATCCCGTTAGAATTTTCATTTTTCTCAATCATAATTAAATGCTCCCGTAGAAATTACTAACGGGATTCATGGATTTTTTCTTAAATCAAAAATTATATATTCAGAAGTTTCTTCTAAAACTGTATAGTCCTTTTTAAAATAATCGTCTGCCGGTTTTGGATTAGCAATCACCAGATAATCGGTCCCTAAGTTTCTAACCATTATATTTAAATCATCCTGATAACTAGACCATCCTCTTCTTTTAGTCTGGTATAAAAGGGATGTATCTCCTTCATAATTTGCGATGACTAAGCTGTCCTTAGGCGTTAATCTATCTACTGCCGAACCCGCTGTAATAATTGCACGATTATTTATATTAAAATAATCCCTAACCTGATACCAGCTGAACATAAATGCAAAACCTAATGTTCCTATAAGAACAATTGGCGCTAGATATTTGTTTGCTAAATTTTTTCCGAGTGTTAATAAAAAATCTCCTCCAAGTCCAGCAAAAATACAAAGAGTTGGAAGAATAAGTATTTGGTAATAGTCGTGCTGGATGTTTCCCCTAGCTATTACAGTCACATAAAGAATTGAAGAAACAAGAAACGAATAAAAGAATAAATAACTGGATTTAGTTTTAGCAACTAGTCCCAATACCACTAGAAAAACTCCCCAATATCCCAGTATTAGTTTTGAAATTCTTTCAGCAAAAATCCAATTAAAAAATGCCCCTTTAAAACGCATTCCGCCTCCATTAAAAAGCCAATTAGAGCTCGGGATTCCTTCCGGAAACTGTGTCATCCATTGTCTCCAAAGCATCATAGGAAAAAGGGATGTTATAGCAAAAACCCAAAGATATGGATTCATAATCATTCTCATACCAAATGATTGATAAGCAAGATATAGCATTGGGAGTGTAAAAAACATTGCGAATGGTTTTAGTAAAAATGAAGTTAGGGTAAATAAAATTGATAAAAAATAATAGATGAATTTTTTATATCTCACTTTTTCCTTAACCCATAAATCAAAAAAATAAATTCCTGCAATAATTGTTGCAGCTGTTGAAGTATCCGGCAAAATTGTTCTTCCGTAATAAATACTATATGGCAGAAGTGTAAAAACAAATGCTCCCATTAGACCTGCTCTTTCGTTTTGATGTTTTTTTAATATTAGAAAAATAAGTAAAGCAGTAGAAATAGATGCAAATATTGTTATTAGTCTACCCCATTCTTCAAGCGTAATGACTGGAAATAGTTTATATAAACCTGCCTGGAAAAAATTATATATTGGGAATTCTACAAATCTGTATCCTTGTGGATTATTTAAACCTGACGGAACATTTGATAAATCGTGATATTTAGGATGTAGTAAATCAAATCCATTTTCTACGAAAATTCTTGAAACTGATGAAGTATCTGCTTGCCGCCAGGAATGCCAATCAGCAATTGGGCTATCTAATTTATAAAGTCTTAGAATAAATCCTAAAACGAGTATACCTACGAGAAGCACCAGGTGAATTCTTTTCATTAAGTTTATTTTAATTTATCCCTAGGGCATTATCAAATCAGGAGGTGGACCGATTGGCCTCTCAATCTCAACAACGTTTCCGTCAGGTATAAACCTGAACACTGGATGCGAAAGAGAAAGTCCAGCGCTTTCAAGAGCTGCTTCATCCGATCCATGAATAAACACCTTCGCATCGGGATTCTTAAATGCAAACCAGACCGCATCCGGTAGCCCTACTGGAAATACCCATGCTTGCCCATCTTTTGTTGGAACGTTTACAAAGTGAATTTGTGTGTCTTTTTGTGACCAATATAATGTGTATTGAGACTCCATAGATATAAAGAATCTTTTTGTTTTATTTCCAGCCTCATGCCAATTAAATAAAGTGCTTTGAATTTGGATTATGTGAAATAATGCGAAAACCAATAGCGTAATACTCATAAATCCGGCTGAAATCTCCCTGCCGCTTTCTTCAAGATATCCATATGCCTTCTTAAATAGGATTACAAGAATAAAAACCACGCCCATAGATGAAAGGTAACTATATCGGGAAGTTATGTTGCCTAGACCTAAGAACGGTAAAAGTGAAATTACGAAGAACATAAGACCAAACACAATTATTCTCTTTTCCCATGAGCTAAATCTGTGAGCGAATAATTTGTAGACGACCCAGCCAACTAAAACAAAAACGGGAATCATGAAAAGAGAAATAATAATATTTTCCCTGGCAAAATTTCTAAGTGACTCGTATAGTGGAAATGACATCGGCCCCAAAATACCCAATGAAAGATAACCAAAAATATTGCCCATCAAATTAAATGGAAGATTTAAGGGATCATAACTATAATCGCCGCTAAACCAATGACTCTTAGAAACTACCCGAAGGATAAGATATCCTGAAATTGGAAGCCAGAGAATTAAATAATCAAACTTTTTAGGGAGCACTTTTACGCTATCCATAAATCCATCTTTAAACATTTTATATGCAAGAATTAGAAGTGGTGCTATTACTCCTAACTCATGAAATGTTAACGCAGCGCAAATGGACAATACAGAACCTGCTAAATAATATATTTTCTTTTTCTCTTCCCAATAGATAAACGCGAGGATCGCTAAAAGTGAAAATACACCGTTAAATAAATGCCCAATTGAAGAAATCCAAAATACATTTTCCAAAGGTCCGCTTAAAATCAGGAATGTGAAAGCGGCTAATGCCGCTAGCTTAACTTCGCCAAATATCTTTCTTGCTATTAAGAAGAACAATGATGCAGCCAAAAAATGCAGGATCAAAGAAGAAAGATGATAAACGACTTGATTTAACCAGAACAATTGATACATCAGATAAAAATAAATTTTCATTCCGGGTCTATAGAAAAATCCATCTGAATTTGTAAAGTAATTAATAAATAAATTAGGAACAGAACAATTCGTACAATCTGCTGCCCACTTAAGCCATGTAAAATCATCAGCTACGAAATAATTTCCGAGCATTGGGGCAAATAAAACAAGACAGAACACGAATAGATATGCTATTACTGCGTAACTCGAGGTAAGTGATTTTTTAATTTCGTTTAATAGAGTAAATGAATGCCTTCGGTACATTTCAAGGGTGGCAAATGAAATTCCGACTAAGATCCAAAGTATAAATGCTATTTTAGAAGCCTCAAAAACATCAATAAGTGTCGCATTTAAAAATAGCCCTATAATCCCTGCAGACAACCCAAGAATAAAGCTTTTTGCTAGAGGTGAATCGATATCAGGATATATTTTTCTGGTATAAATTCCAAGAATCAGGAATAAAAGAAGAAATGAGATAAATCCTAAAATCCCAGTTTCGCCTAATATTCTTAAGTAATTGTTATCAACTGCAAGACTTACCGATCCATAACCGCTTCCTACAAGCAAGTTTCTTTTAAAAGCATCGATTGCCCTTGGCCATTCACCCTGAAATCTTGTTGTGAAGGACAAATCGTAGGCAGATGCCCGCTTTACTATAAAGTTACCCCGGAATATTAAAGCCTGAGCAGAAACCGAAGATTTAAGATCAGTAGGTAATTCTATAAAAAAACTATTTGATCTTTTTATAACAGGCGACAAATATAAATTCGTATACCCTGTCCCTTGTGGAAGATTTTCCCCATTCGATACATTTACAGCAGTTAATATTACCGGCTCTGGCGGAATATATTTATATGGTAAAACTATAGTTGAATCGGCAGTAGCAATCTCTTTCTTGCTGTTTTTAATAGCCTCCGCAAGTTGAATTTGATCCTTAACTGTTCCCTGAAGAACAACTTTTTCTTTAAAGAAATCTTTTTTAACAAATCGCACATGTCCAATTGACTCTCCTGTTATAGCGTCTACCAACACATCAGCCTCTGAAACAGTACTTTTAAATCTATCAAAAAGAGAAGATTGAAGAATTAGAAATAAGATTCCTCCAACCAAAACTACTGGAATAAGAGCAAAGAGTAATTTCTTTTTTTGGAAAAGTAAAACAAAACCCAGTGAAATAAATAAAACAAAAAAAGAAACGCGAGACACAGTCATGAGAAGTAGTGCAACTCCCGCAAGAGAAATAACAATTAAGGCTATTCTTACAAACCAATTCTTAAGTCCGAAGGCTAAGCTAATAAGAATTGGGATTACCAAGACTAAATATGCAGCCAGGTCGTAATGGCCCGCAAAAGTTGAAGGAACCCGGGAAAGCGCTGAAAGAGTAATGGGAGTTCCTTTCGCAAACTCCTCGTTCATAGTTAAGAATGCTGGGAAACCTAAATATTTTTGACCAAACCCATAAAAAATAACTCCTACCAAAGCTATGATCATAGCTGACACTACATATGGCAAATACTTCTTGTCTTTCATACCATGATAGCCGATGAAAAATAAACTCATATATTCAATGTGACGAACCAAACTTAAGAAAGCGACATTCGCAAAAGCGTTTGAAATAGTGGGAAAAATAAGAAGAATTCCGTGAATCGTAGCTATTGCTCCAATAATCCAGAATATTAAGATAGGAATAGTTAGCGGAGTTTTTAAAGTAATTTTTTTTCTGACAAGTAAAGTTAGCCACGAAAGAATCACAAAAAATACTAAAAAGTCCTCAACTCTTATGTAAACCCATGTATTTTGAATATCTAAAAGAGGCAGTTTTGGATAGAGCGGAATAAAAATTAGCAAAAAGAGACTCTCGAGAAGTAAAATATTTTCCCAAGTCCATTTAAATATTTTTTTTGTCTTGTTATTTAAAAAGTTCGAGAGCTTGCCCATAAGTACTTATGTAATAACTATTATTAGTGATCTTTCCTAATAAGTAAACACTTTTTGCTTTAGTAAAGAGAACTGTTCTAACTATTTTATAACTAATCTGACTTTTATGTTTTTTATAAAAATAAAGAATTCCTTTATAAATATTTACAATCGCAAAGTTTCTATTACTACTTCCTTGCTCTTTGTGCATTACCAAAATATCCGGGAAAAAATATGTATCAAATCCGTTCTTCTTAGCTCTATAAGAAATTTCCATATCCTCCATATACATAAAAATGTTTTTATCAAATCCGCCAATCTGCTCATATACATTTCTAGAAATCATCAAACACGCCCCTGCTACCCAATCAACTTTTGAAATCTTATCTGGACTGCTTTTTAAAAGCCCAAGTCTTTCTCCACCAAGTATAAGAAGGAAAAAATTAAAAAGATTATAAAATTTTCCAGCTGAAGCCTGAGGAGTACCATCTGGATTCATAAGTCTTCCCCCGAGAATTCCGGTCTTAGGATTTTCTTTAAGAAAGTCAGCCATCTTAAGAAATCCCCTGTCTTCAACTTTAGTATCTGAATTCAAGAACAATATATAGTCACCTTTAGAATTTTGGGCGCCTAAATTACACCCACGGCCAAAACCTAGATTTTCTTTGCTCTTAACTAGCTTTATGTGGCTTTTACCTGAAAGATATTTTTCAATGCCTGTTACCACTTCTTTTCCTGAGGCATTATCAACAACGACTATTTCAACAACTTCTTCTTTTAGTTCCTGAGCAAATTGCTCTCTAAGTGAATCCAGGCAATCAACAATCAAATCCAGCGTGTTATAGCTTAATATTACAATTGAAAGTGTCATTATCTAAACCAAGCAGCTCTACCTAATTTATATTGAGGATCTTTATTTGTACGAATCCCAATCTCTTTTGCGGGAATTCCACCCACTATCTTAAACTCGCCAACATCTTTGGTAACTACTGCTCCTGCAGCGATAATTGCTCCCTTTCCAATCTTAACCCCGGGCAAAATTATTGCGCGGGGTCCGATAAAAACATAATCTTCGACTTCTACGGGAGCTGTGACAGCTTTAAATTTTTCATCATTTATGTCGTGCTCTGAATTATAAATCATGACTCCGGTCGCGATATCTACATGATTTCCAATTTTAAGCTTATCTCTTCCATCCAAAACTGCCCACTCACCAACAATCGTGTCGTTACCAATCTCAATACCACGAGGATTATATATAGAAAGGGCCATATGAATAGTAGAACTTCGCCCTATTTTCATTCCAAAAACTCTATAAGAAAAGCGTCTTAAATGGTGACTTGGAATAAATCCAACTATCCAAATTAAAAATCCATTAATAAATTCCAAGATTATCGCATTCATTCTTCTGTTCATCTTATCCACGTCCTACCTCCTCTAAAACCGCTAAAGTCTCCCTAGTAGATTTTTCCCAGGAAAACTTTTCTACTTGCTTCTTACCTTTTTCAATAAGCTGCTTCTTAAGATTATCATCTTCTAATAATTTTTTCATTTTTTCCGATATGTCACTTACGCTATTTGGATCTACATAAAGCGCTGCGTCTCCTCCCGCCTCAGGAAGACTTGAAACATTACTGGTTATTACTGGCGTTCCATAATTCATGGCTTCAAGAACTGGGATTCCAAATCCTTCATAAAGACTTGGAAGAATAAAAAATTCTGCGTTTTTATATAAAACTGGAAGCTCTTCGTCCGTTACATTTTCTAAAAACAAAACTTTGTCTTTTACATTATATTTTTCAGGAGCGTTAAGTATTTCCTCATATTTCCATCCCCGTCTTCCAACGATAATCAAACTAACGTCAGTCTCAATTTTTGAATATGCTTCAATAAGACGAGTAATATTTTTTCTTGGTTGAAGAGTCCCAACAAATAATATGTATTTTCCATTAATTCCAAACTTCTTTCCTAATTTGTCCATACTTAATACACGATACTTACTACTTGATACTTTATTGATTCCCGGGTAAATTACCTCTACTTTTTCCTCTTTTACTCCGTATTCTTTAATTATATCATTCTTACTTGACTCACTAATTGTTAAGATTTTCATAGATTTTTTTGCAGAGTAACTAGTCCATTTCTTAAGCTGAATTAAGTCTTTTTTCTTAAAAAGCTCTGGAAAATATAAGTAAGAAACGTCTAAAATTGAAACGACAGATTTCTTAGGTGCGAAGATTGGTAAATAATGAGTTGGGGTAAAAAAAACATCAAGCGATCTATCTTTTAATAAATTTAAAGATAGAGAAGTAATTGTCCACATTTTTCTAGAAGGGAGAATTCTGTATTTCCATGTGTCAGTTGCTTTAGGTAAATCATTCGTAGGGCTTTGAGGTAAAAATATTTCGTAGTTATTTTTAACATCAATTTTTGCAAGATTTTTTAATAGCTCAAAACAATAGACACTACTCCCAACTCTATTTGGAAGATTTGTAGTTTTGTTATAACCAAATCTCGGAACTACCGCTTCGTAACCATTAATTCCAATTTTCACCCTGTTAAATAAGATTTAAGTCTATTTCTTAAAAACATCTTTCCATGATATGTTTTAAGATATTTTTCTCTATGAGTGGCATCTTGCTGATTTAGACAAGCTTCATAGTAAATGAGCTTAAACTTCCCCCTTTCTTTAGTGGATGCAACTTGTTTATTTTCATGCTGCTTAAATCTTAATTTTAAATCCTTGGTATAACCAGTATAAAACATTTTATCTTTGTCGGATCTAAGAATATAAATGTAGTAAAACATTCTGGATTTAAAATTATTTAACAGGGTAAACTGCAGGATAAATAACTTTAACTTTAGATGCTTCAATACCCAAAATTTCTTCAATATCTTTTTTACTCGACTCAGAAATCGTAAAAATAACATCTGACTCTTTTTTGAGCCATTTAATTTTCCTTTTTTGTGTATCTATTATTTTCCTGGCAGTTTCTTCTGGATTCTTGTAAACAATAAGGTCATATATAATGGTCGCCTTCTTAGCTTTTTTTGTGGGTGGCTCTGTCCAGTCAGATGTAATAAATAAATCAACCGGACCAATCAGCCATTCGATAGGTAAAATGTGCAGCCTGTTCCAGAGTAAATCTAATAATAATGGCGGGAATTTAAATTGTTTAATTTTTACATTTTTAGGAATTGAATGAAAATTGAAAATTGAAAATTGAAAATTTCTTCTCATTGATGAGAAGAATAGAATATATTCATTTTTTTTGTCTTCTTTAAGTAAATTTTCAACTAAATTTATCAGGTAGTTTGATACACCAGTTTTTGAATAGACAACCTGACTAACATCAATTCCAATTCTCATAAATTAATTCTAGCAGTATTTAGCTTTCTCGCGTCCACCCGCTCCATAAATTTTCCTTTTAGAAATTCTGGTAAATCAGAAGGATCACCGCTAAATCCTAACCTCTCTGAAAATTCTCTGCCAATTCTATCCCCAACTTCTCTTTGAATTTCATACAAAGACCTGCCTCCAAACTTTGGTTTATAACTATTACTAAAACCCGCATTTCTTTTAGCCCTTTCTGGATCCTCCTTATTTCCATCCCATCCTCTTTCTAAATTATCAAAACGCTCGCTAATTCTAACTGGCTTAGTATCCGAAAGCATCGCATCCACAAACCATACGATTTTTTGCTCGTCATCAATTGGCCCTGAAACATCATCTGGAACATTTGCACCCGTGAGCTGGATCGTTGCCTCATCTATTCCTAACTCTCTTAAAAGTTGGAAATCTCTATCTCTAATATCATCAAAAGTTTGCAAACTTAGTGTTCCTGATTCTGCTGCCGCTCTTTGGGCAGTCTGTTCATGCTTTTTATACCAATCATGTAAGATTGCAGCGTGTACGACTCTTTTCCTTTTTTCTGGCAATAGGTCTAACTGTGCAGCTAAAATATCTGCAAACACACCCGCACCCAAGCAATGCGACGAAACATTTCTCCAGACCTCGGGCCTCCTACCTAGTGTTTCACCGGTTTTATGAGGCTTAAATGCACTGAGGTGAGAAGCTGCAAATTCAGCCATATATGCTACTTTCGCCCTATCTAAATTTTGCGGTTCAGTACTATTTTCCATGCTTAAATCTTGAATCTTTGATAATCGATAATAAAACAGCGATTACGAAAAAAACAAAAGAAAACCAAACTAAGCGCTGGGCTGTAAAAAATATCCATTGGGCAAATAAAGGAATTGAAAGAACCAAACACGAAAGCCCTGCAATCACAAAAAATTTAGGATCTCTTTTTATCAAGAGCAAAAGAAAAACAATTATAAACAATAAATCCTGTGGTTTAAAATCCATTTACCCTGTTAAATAAGATTTAAGCCTATTTCTTAAAAACATCTTTCCTAAGTATGTTTTAAGATACTTTTCTCTATGAGTTGCATCTTGTTGGTTTAAACAAGCTTCATAGTATATAAGCTTAAATGGCCCCCTTTCTTTAGTTGATTGAACCTGCTTATTCTCATGCTGCTTAAATCTTAATTTTAAATCTTTTGTGTAGCCAGTATAAAACATTTTGTCCTTATCTGATCTTAGTACATATACGTAGTAAAACATACTAATTTAAAATTATTTAACAGGGTGAATCTAGCTGGAATATTTTAATAGAATTTTAGATTCGTTTTCGCTTTTACTTGAGATATTGAGAACTAAATCCGCGATAAGACCAGTAAGTCCGACTTGGAGCCCAGCTATGATAAGAAGCATTCCTAAAACCAGCAAAGGCCTTGTCCCAATCGCCTCACCCAAAAAATGCAGGATTGATAGATATAAGGAAATCAAAATCCCCAAACCAAATAAGATAGCTCCTATAAATCCGAAAAAATGAAGTGGTCGCTTACCGTATTTGCTTAAAAAAATCATGGTCATCATATCAGGCATCTGCGTTAATACTTTAAGAGCTCCATATTTACTCTTACCCCAGCGTCTTTCATCATGAACGACTGCAACTTCTGTTACCCTAAATCCTTCCTGTGCTACTAAAAGCGGTATGAATCTATGCATTCCACCATATAAATTTACCGACTTTGCTGCATCACTGGTGTAAAGTTTTAGTCCGCAATTATAATCATGAAGTCTTACTCCCCAAAACATTGAAGCGACTAAGTTAAATGCTTTTGAAAATATAATCTTGGCAAAAGAATCTTTTCTTTCTTTTCTCCATCCGGAAACCATGTCATATCCTTCTTTATGTTTCTCGATCAATTTGTGGACTTCTGAAGGCTTGTCCTGAAGATCAGCATCCATTGTAACTATCAAATCCCCCTTGGCTTTTTGGAAACCAAAAGTTAAAGCTTCTGCTTTACCATGATTTCTTCGGAAAGAGTAAACCCTAATATTTGAATCTTTCTTCTCAAGATCCCTGATCAAACTCAATGTATTATCAAATGACCCATCATCAATAAAAATTATTTCGTATTCCTTTGATAGAATTTTTGCGTGCTTTAGGAGCTCTTCATAGAAATGAAGAATACTCTCCTCCTCATTAAAAACTGGCACTACATAACTAATCATGAATTGCGGAATCTAAACCTAATTTTATCATTTCCTCACTCTTTTTGCTAAATTCACAATTAGAAAAAGAATAATTACTACAAAAGCTGACAGACTCACTATAATCCCTTTATTCACCCAGTCTTGAGGCTTGTAGTAGACTTTTAGGTCATAGATACCATCTCTGGGCAGGATAAAGCTATTGATTTTATTTTTATATATAGCACTACCAATCACCACGTCCCCATCTACTGCAACCCAGCCAGGGTCATAATTTTCAGAAAAAATAACTGAATCTCCTCTCTTGCCTCCTTCAATATTAATTCTGTATTCAACAGGACTAATGTATTGATAATTTATTTTTGCATCGATATTTTCAGAACCAGTACCAGAATTAAAAATATAAAAACGACTTTTTGGTTGCTTAACCTCAAATAAAACTATTTTCCCGAATTTACTTTTTTCTTCTAAAAAACTCGATTTTCTAAGACTATTAATTGTATTTTCGTATAAAGCTATATCGGGATTACCATCATTTACAAAAATTTGGTTATTGATATCATCTGCAACTACTATATATTTAACTGAAGAAAGATCCACTAATTCCCTATCTAAACTAACTTGGTTAACTAATTTTTTGTTGTCGTAAATTTCATACAATGCACGAGCAGGAATAATTGGATTTGTAGGGGAATAGTAGGAATAAGGAGTAAAATTCGGAACCCAAAGAGTTCGATAATAATCTTTATCTTTAATTAGATAGTTTGTCAACTCAACATAGTTTTTAGGAACACTCCTTGATGCAAATGTCCCTGTTAATCCTCCTGTAAACGCTTGATGAATCAATAAGCTCCAAATTATAATAAAAATTAACATTATGATTTCTTGATTTAAAGGTTTTGACTTAATCTTTATTAGCTTTGCGAGCAGGAAAATACTATATGGTATAAGAACTGAATAAGCGATAGATATTAAGCCATACCATTTTGTAGGATCTCGAAACATCAGGAATCCAGGAATATTATTAAACATCCACAGGTATATGTTTCCGAACGGAGTCGTTGAACCCTTTGCCAAAAAAATACCCAAAATCCCAATAATTGAAAATGTTACAACGATTCTCTTTTCAAATAAATTTCTGGTGTTAAGTAAAAATAAGCCCAAAAATCCAATCAGGGGAATTATCAAAAATTCTGGACGCATAAAGTGTGTTTTGCCAAAAATATTTTCAGGCCAATTAGGATGAAGTAACGATATAGTATTCTCCAGTCGCGCAAAGCTTAAATAATCAACCATACCTTGATTTGTATAAGATTCCCCTAAATTACTTAAAGGATTCTGTCCTATAAAAACGAATGGGACAATCCAAAAGAAATTTAAAAACACAATTACAGTTCCAGGAATAATCAAAAAGGAAACTAGAGTTTCTCTTAAGCTTTTAAAAAAATTATTGCTCAAGAGAAAAGTAACGTAATAAATCCCTACTATAAATAATGATATATAGCCAATTCTGGGATCAATCATCAACTGGACAGAATATATAATCCCAGCGATAATTGAAATATTTATAATCTGTTTTGAAGCTAAGTTTTTTAAAATGTTCGCAAAACTAAATAAAACTAGGGGGATTAGTGAGTATGCTACCCCAACACCTATTTGACCACCTCCAATCGTCATCAAAATATATGTATTTGTTGTAAATATCAGAACAGATAGTACAGCAAGAACATTGTTATTTATAATTATTTTTTTAAAAAAAGCGAATGATCCAATAAGCGAGAGCAATAAAAATGGAAAATACCAAACTATTTTTTCTGAAATATTCCATTCGAATCCTGCCAGTCTTAAAAGAATTGCCGGAGCAAACTGTGCATAGGTGCTTAAGGGAAGTAAAAATGTTATATTGTTACCCATTCCATTAGAAAAGTTAGCATCCCATGCATAAAAATAAAGCGGAGAAGCAAGGATAGCTTGGGGAAATTTAAAAGTCCAATCGCCTGTAGACAAAGACTCTAATGAAAACCAATCTTTAAATATAAAAATAAAAACAATAATGACTGTGAAGAAGATTAATCTATTAATATTTAGCATAAACTTCTAATGTTATAATGTAAGAAATTTAAATCCTGATGAACAAAAAAACGTTATTATTATTCTTAATATTTGCATTTATCTTCTCCGTTCAATTTATCTTTAATCCTAATTTTTTTGTTAACAATGATCTTAACGGAAATATTGTACCACTTCTACACTTTAAACAATCAATATTAACCTACCATCAATTTCCTTTATGGAACACTTATATTAATCAGGGGATTCCAAGTGTCGCTGATCCACTTTATGGAATTTATAATCCCCTTGTTAGCATTCCAATACTATTATTGCCTTATGAAATTGCAATTAAAATAATGTACCTGCTCGCAATATTTTTATCCTGCATTTCAATGTACATGCTTTTAAAGCTTTACAAAGTATCAAGCTTAGTTTCTTCTATCATAGCAATTACATACGCAAGCGGAACCTACATATCCTCAAGGATTAACGCTGGACATTTAGAAAAAATAATTTCTTTCCCACTTCTTCCACTATTACTATTTAGCTTGATAAAATTAACTCAAGAAAAAAATATTTTGTGGTCAGGAATAACTGCAATTATCCTCTCTTTAATTCTCTTTAGTGGCGATATTTATAATGCACAATATTATCTTTATTCTATAGCTAGTATATTTTTATTATTCTTATTTAAAGATAGGAAAACATCTTTATACTTGATGCTCTCAGTTATTTTGTTTTTCCTATTTTCCTCGATAAAAATTCTTCCAATGCTGCAGTTACCAGATTATATTTCAAAAATAAAAGAACCCTTTGTTGGAGGATTAAACTTAATAAGTCTAACATATAATTTATTCCTTCCAGTAGATCCTATATTTTTAAATTTATTTTCAACAAGCGACTATTCTACTGGTTTTGGGTGGTGGGAAAGTCTTTCGTTTATTGGTCCTTTCTCTGCGCTTGGATTACTATACATTTTAAAATCATCTTTCTCTAAAATTGATACTGAAAAGTTAATTATAATCATATTATCAATTTTATTCCTACTTCTCTCTGCTCCTGATTCCTTACTCAATCCATATCACTATCTTATTAGTAATGTAGAAACATTAAAGTTTTTTCATGTCCCAAGTAGAATCTTAGCTTTATGGGGAATGATTATTCTATTGTTTTTCGGTATTTTCCTTGATAAATTTAAAGATAAAAAGCTTGCAATTGCTATTTTATTAATAAACTTTTTGATAGTTTTTATTTACTCGCAAAATATTTTAAGAGAAAAACAATTTGTTAAAATTGACCAGGACTACATTGCTCCATTGAATTGGATAGCAAGCAATAATAATGATAATTATCTTACTGTTCATGAATATGATCAAGGTAAAATCCCCCAAGATAAATTGTATTTAGCTAACATTCGTCCACTACTTTCAAATTATGGTTTTATTCTAAAAAATAGTCTGAGTGAAAAGTATAATTTCAAAGGAAATAATAAATATAACGATGTAAAGCCTGGTTTTGTGATTACGGATAAGATAAAAAATGATGCTAGTCTTAAAGAAATAAAGAAATTTAATAATAAAATTTATATATATAAAGACCTGAAAGCATTACCATATGCTAGTATAGACGGAAAGCCACAGCAAGTATTTTTTTATCCAAATAAAATTTCCGTTATAGGGGACTCTGAAGAAAATAGTCGTCTTAAATTATTGGAAAGTACATATCCCGGCTGGACAGTATTTATAGATGATAAAGAATCAAGAATTATTAGCGGGAGATTTTTGGAAGCTGAAACCCTCAAGGGAATTCATAAATATGAATTTATTTATTTTTCAAAACTTTTTAATCTTGGTTTATTTGTCTCTAGTATTTCTATTCTTGTATGGGTATTCTATTTGATAAGAAAAATAAAAATTAAACCACATTAATAGGATTTACTTTTTATTCTTTATAATAGCCGCATTGTAAGAAAAGAAGGAGCGAAGAAAAGTCATGCCACTTATTAATCTTTCGATTTTTATAACAAATTTATAAATTATCATTGGAAATCGAAATGGAGGATAGGCTTCGAAACTCATGTATTTACTATTGGGGAAATATTTGGAAATTAAATTTTTAAATTCTTTTTGAGTTAAATGATCATGTCCTCTTACTGTAGTCACGTAGAAATAAAATATAGGGTTATATCTATTACCCTCAAGTATTATAATATCTCCTCCTGTTTTTGTTACTCTTAGAACCTCTTTTAGCATTCTATCCATATCCTTAAGATGATGCAAAACATCTTTTATGAAAACTCCATCAAACGTGCTATCTTTAAAGGGAAGTCTTCCGGTGCTTGTTTTTTTAAAAGAAACATTTTTAGTCTTTAAGGAATCCCATTCCTTATATTTAACAATATCAGTCCCAATTACTGATTTTGCAAACTCACCGATGACCACAGAACCAGTTCCAAAACCACATCCTAAATCCAAAATCTTCTTATTAGAGAATAACTTTTTAACACCTATGCGGTCGTTATAATCTTTGATAAATAGTTTACTTTCTTTTTCGAAGATATATTCATATTTATACTCCTTGCTTAATTTTCTTTTTCTCATCCTATTTTTTTTATTGATTTTACTTGCTCGTAAAGTAATTGTAAACATCCAAATATAAAAAGGGCGTAAACTAATTCATTAGCAATTTTCTGCACACTATTAAAACCAAATGGAATTATAGCAATCCAAAAAATTACAATAATTAAACTTACTTTAAATGAAACAATACTCTTTAATTTGAAATAATAAACAAAACAAGTCCAGGAAAATAAAACAATCATGAACTCATTTAGAATCAGATTTTTTGGCGAAATAATTATTAAAAGAATTATAAAAATATATATCTTTAAATATTTTCTTTTAAATGGCACAACTATATGCTTTGCATTTATTGGAAAACGTTTAAAAAATAAGAATAAAATAAATGGCACAACTATATGCTTTGCATTTATTGGAAAACGTTTAAAAAATAAGAATAAAATAGAATATAAAATCAGTGGAATAAGATAAATTGAAGATTTAATCAATAATTCTAAATCAGTAATTAACCCAAAAATCTTATTTGAAGCAAATTCTATTGTTTTTAACCCTCTTCCCATTATTTCAGATTTTGAATATTGATAACCTGTAATAAACACTAAAGGTGATTTTAATTTTATAGGATTATTACTATCGCCTCTTGTAGAAGATAACTCAAACTGATAAATTTTATTTTTGGAATTAGAAATTACCGGAATTCCAAATGGAAAATGTGACTGGCTATCAAAAAGAAATGAGGAATATTCCATCTTGTAGTCCCAATCAATTCTACCTTTCTCTTTAAACTTAAAAATTAATATATCTTCGTTTCCAGCTTTTTGTCTCTTGTAATCGTCGATGCTTATAATCAAAATTCCCAAGTTATTATCTTTTGCTTTAAACTCCCACTTGTAAGTCTTATTCTTAGATAAATTAAATTCATTATTACTAGAATTTACTAAATTTTTCGTTTGATAAGTTAATACAGAAAAGCTAACCCTATTCAACAATAAAACTGATGCAATAAGCCAGAATAATATTAATAAGGGAAATATAACCAACGCTAAATTACTTAGAAAATTATTTTTTATCTTTATCTTCATTTTCTCTTACTTAAGATGATAGCAATTAAAATCAAAAATACAATTATGGTTATCGTTATTCCTATATAAAAATAAACTTGAGATTTATAATAAAGGACTAATTCTAAATCAATTGAACCATCTTCATTAATTTCATAATAATCTTTACTTAAGTTATTTATTATCCAATCAAAATCAATTGTCCATTTGTTTGAAAAATTATTATTCACAACATGAGAGGACCTAAATAAATCTTTTGACCAAAGATAATTTAGATCTCCTAATTCAAAAAATATTATTTCCGGGGCGCATTCGACAGTTTTAAGATTGTCTAATCTCCTGGGACTATTGCATGTAAAATTATTAGTTAGATGACTTGGATAAAGTTCCCATTGCTCATGAAATGAATCATTAAATAAAATTTCTTGATCTTGTTTAATATTTTCGATTCTTATTTTGTATTTGACCCTATTTAATTTTTTATATGTTGTGTTATGAGACGTGATTATAAAATTTTGTCTTTTTGTACTATAAAGTTCATAATTGCCCTCTGAACTCGAAATAATTTTCTCATTAGTAATATTTGAAATAAATTTGCTATCTTGAGCACTAATCGCATCTGGTAAATATAAAACTGATTTTTTTATTTCTTCTGGGATATTTTTCGTTAATAATACGTAATTTATATTATCTATAAACAAAACATTATTTAACGTATTGTAATCTCTATTAATTATTGAATTTTCTACTATCTTAGCTTGTGGAGAAAAATTAAATGAAAGATTGCCGGATATATCGTTTACGCCACTAAAAATTACCACAGGAGATACTCCAGCATATACATTATCTGAATCTACATCCTTAATAATTGTATATAAAGCAATTCCATATGGAATACTAAGTATATTATTCGTCGAAGGAACAGTTTCTTTAATATCAGTCATAAAATCTAAATACTCGTCAGGAATAGTAATATTTTTATATATGTTTTCAGATGCAGCATACAAAGGTGAGATTATTATTTTCTTAATCGGAAGAATATTTACAACAATTGTCACTAAAAAAAGAAAATATACAACTAAGACTAGTTTATTTTTCGATTTATACTTCCGTCTAAATATAACAAGAGAACATGTAATTAAAAGTGAATAAATCAGCACATATCCCATTGCAAATTTATCCACAGGAATTCTAAACATAACAAATCCAGGAATATGACCGAAAAGAATATATAAATTAAGAAGTGGTCCAATGTTTACCGTAAAAAAATAAATTGAGAGAGAAAAAGCAATTAGAATAATGATAAATATTTTTTTCTCCCAAATGTTGGTATATTTTTTGAAATTAAAAATTCCTAAGAAAACAATTACAGGATAAAGCAAATTTATAAAATAAGTTTTATCATAAAAGGATTCATATATATTCTTTAAATTCCATCCGAAATCAAAAGCAATTTGTCTAGGATAAAGGTTTAATAATGGGTAGATAATACTCCCCCTTGAAGTTGCAAGTACAGATCGCGAGAAATCCTCAGCCATGCTCTCAGATAATACTTTTGCAGTAAAATTACTCGAGCTTGGAACTATGAGATTCATCAAGAAAACAAATAACCAAAAAGACTGAGATAGTAAAATAATTGAAAAAAATAGAATAAATCTTTTTATAAATAAATAAATATTTTGTTTTTTAAATAAACATGAACTTATAATTAGCGATATAGATATAGGTAAAATAAATCCCATAGCCCATGGAGAATTATGAGCTCCGAAAGAAAAAACTGTGACAAGAATTGCTGCTTTAAAAATATTGCTAATTCTTCCCGATTTAACAAATCTTAAAAAATAATAACAAACTGCGGGAATTAAACCTATCAACCAAATCGGTATTAAAGGATTAACAAAATGATTATTAATTAAAATCGGAGAAAATATATAGAAAAGTGAGCCTAAGATTGCCTCAGATTTATATTTATAAGAATCAATAATAATTAATTCTTTTACAAATAATTGAAAATAGACAAGCCCGAAGATAAAAGGAAGTGAAAAAGAAAAATACCCCAAGACTATTTTTGATTTAATTATTTCTGCTAGAATGGTCCAGATGAAAACAAATGGAATGAATGATTGATATGAAAAATTCCACCCCACAGATGATAAATTAATCCAAGAAAAAAACTGTGTATTTATTAAATACTCTTTTGGATATACATAAAATAATCTTGTGTCGTCTCCCCCCAAAGAAATCTTTCCCTCAAACAAAAAATAAGGAAACAATAATAAGAAAATGACAACTATTACATTTAAACTTTGGGAATAGTGATTTTTAAAAAATACGAATAAATTATTTATAATATGATTAATTCTTGTCATTAACCCAAATCACTATATCAGTAAGTTATTTTTTTGTAAACCTTAAAATAGCCGCATATCAATTGAGTCTTAATACAATTTATTGTTACACTGTATTTAGTGATGATATAATTAACAACATATAAAATATGGAAAATATTACGGGTTTAAGGAAAGTCTTTTTTTTATTTTTAGTTTTAATAATTTTTTTCCTAACCATCTATTTAGTTAAAAGTGACTCGAATAAAAATATTCTTGGTGACACTAACATAAACACTGGCAATGGGTGGAAAAATTATCAAAGTTATTACTCAGGAAGTGAGATTAGTTTTAGCTTCAAAAATAGCAATGAGATTTCATTTACCGTTGAAACAGATTCAAATTCAGATCAGGGTATTGAAATCTTTATTGATAACGAAAAATATATTCTTTCATCTCCAAATTTAAATAATCAAAAACTTTCAATAACTGTGGACAAAAATAAACCCCACACAGTTGCAATTCGACATTTTTGTAGCTTCTTCAATAACCCATGTCAAATTAAATTATCGGGTATATTTCTTGAATCAAGTGCAGTTATTACGCCATACCAAAAACACAGCAAGGTTCTCTCTGTACTTGGCGATTCTATTTCAACGATTTACGGGAGATATAATTATTCTCAAATTTTAGCCGATAATCTAGGCTATGAACTTCATAATGCAAGCATCATGGGTTCAACATTATCCAATACGGAAAGGGCTGATGATGGAATTGATCGCTATAAAAAGGACCTTATGCAATCAAATTCCGATGCAATAATAATTTTTATGGGTTCTAACGATATTAAAGGAGGAATCAGTCTATCTGACTTCAGTAAAGATTATTCAAAGATTGTTACTGATGTTAAAACTTTTAATTCAAAAAGCAAAATATTTTTAGTAGGAATTTTGCATAGAAAAGACTTAAATGACGCCATTATTTATAAGTATAACGAAATTATTAAAGACATTGCGAAAATTAATAAGGCTTATTATATTGATACCAACAGTTGGCTTGAAGAGAATGATTACGCCGATGAAATTCATCCCTCTATTGAAGGTCAGAAAAAAATATTAGATAATTTTGGAAATTTTTTATATCCAATATTAAAATGAATATTTAATTTCTGAGTATATAAATATAATTATTTCTTTCTTTTATTTTTTTTAAATTCTAACAAATCCTGAAATAAGCCAATTAATAAAATCATGTATCCAAATGCTGACACATCATCAACAAATAGGCTCCAATTAAAATATGTAGCAATTACTGATATACAAATTATCACAAGCGCCAATAAATAAGTTATCTTTGAACTAAATTTATTTATATATACTGCTATAATCCATAACCCTAATAAACCTAGTGTTAATCCAGTTGTAATTATATCAATGGCAAATAAATAAACTAATATCAGCGTTAAACACAATAAAGCGTAAGAATATTTTTTCTTGCTCAAGAATTGCTCTTTCAATCGTTTAATGACCCCAGAAACAAGCTTATTTTTTTTTATAAAACTAGATAATGTATTTTCCTGAACAAAAATAATATATACAATGTAAAAAATAAAAGGCAATAAAAAGAACGAACTGTCAAGCAAATAATCTTTATTTGTAAAAATCGCTATGATCTTGCTGATAGTAAAGTCGACGAATTCATTTTTTTCTTTTAAAATTTCTCCTTTGCTGAATTTGTATTTGGTTGTGAATTTTAAATTCGAACCATGTATTTGTATAGCATTAGATGGATCTCCATTTAGTGAAGAGATTTCAAACACATAACTTTTATCTTTAGAATCTTCAATTATTCCAAATCCAAAAGGAAAATACGAATCAGGCTTCATTTGTCCTGATCTATACTTATTTGTATAAAGCCACTCATCCATACCCTCTTCTTTAATCCTAAATATCAAAATATCCTCTTGCTTATAGTCAACCCTTGTTACATCCTCGATCTTAACTGTTACTATTCCTAAATTGTTTTTCTTTGCTAAAAATTTACCACTAATTTTCTCATTTTTTAAAATTTTACCATCAATAGGATTCTTTGCAATTTCTTGGCTATGTAAATACTCTAATACAGAGGGACTCTCATACGATCCGTTAATTAGAGATGGGAAGAACCATAAAAACAATAGAAGAAATGGAATAAGTATCCACTTAACTAGCTTAAACGATATAATTACTTTAAATGATTTTGAAAGATTTTTATGCATTTTTATTTTTCTTAATCTTTTTGATTAAAACAAATGTAAAAATTAGAAAAAACACAGATAGCATCACCCCTAAATAAAAGTATACCTGAGGAAGAAAATATAATGTTAAAACAATGTCAATATCTCCATTCTTATTTTCTACAAAATAAGAATTTTGTAATTTACTTTTAACTTCATCTTCACTTATTATCCATTCATTACCATATACTTTAATCGGCCTATGAGACTCATCAAATATTGGCTTCTTAAATAGATATAAAATATCACCAATATTGCTAGACATTGTGTTTTCGTAAGTTTTATCCCCTGAAAAAATCTTCCATCCTGAATTGTAAGTTTCATGAAAGTATAGAAATTCTTGTTGATTTAAATTTTTTATTGTGACTTTATATTTAACTGGACTTATCTTTTCATATGATACATTTCCTGTTGAATCGATAACCTCTGGAGAGTTCTTTAATTTATATATTACATATTTTCCTGAATCACTTTGAACTAACTCCCGGTCTGAGATTGACCTGATTAATTCATCATCTTGAAATTTCAAATAATCATGATCAAATAAATACGATTTCTTGACTTCCTTAGGAATGTTTTTTGTCACCATGACATAACCTACATTAACTTGTTCGAGAACATTTAAAAGCTTGTTGTAGTCTCTTTTCGTCACTGATTCAACAACTAAATTAGAGATGCTGCTAGGATACGAGGCGGTTCCGCTCAGGTCATTCACGCCTGTTAAAAATTTGAATGGGGATGTTCCTACATATGCATTTTTCCCATTTTCTTCTGTTATTATTGCGTAAGATGCAATATTTTGCGGAAATCCAATCACATTCTCAGTCTTAGGTAACTTGTTACCTGTTTCTCTTGCAAAAGATAAATATTCATCAGGAAAATGAACAGTTTGATAAATATTGTTAGTTCTCCAAACTGGCCTATTAATTACTTGTTTTACGGGAATAAAATTAATTATAACCACTAAAATAACTAAAGCTAAAAAAAGAGAATAAAATCTGAAAAATTTCTTTATTACAAATAAACATTGTGTCAGGAAAATTGCGTAAATAAAAATGTAACCTAATGAAAATTTATCAATAAAATTTCTAAATACAGAAAACCCTGGGATGTTACCAAGAAATAAAAAAATGTTTTTCAGTACTCCTACATTAATAGTAAAGAAATAAAGTGCTGCTAAAAATGCTATAAAGAAAAATATAAACTTATTTTTCTCATCCTTCTTTAATACTTGTTTGTATTTAACTAGCCCCAAGAACAAAACTACAACAAAAACTAAGCTGAGAGGCAGAACATAATCATAATAATTAAGAAAGACATTTTTTAATTGACCATCGAAATCAAACAAAATCTGTCTATGATAAAAAGTTAAGAGAGGATTAATGATATTTCCAGTTGCAATAGAAAGAACTGTGGGCGCAAAGCTATCAACAATTTCCTTAGAAACCGGCCTTACGCCAAGACCACCATCACCTACATTTCTTAAAGACATCACGAATGGGAATAACCAAAATAATTGACTAGAGAAAATAGAAAAAATAAAAATTGAAGTCTTTCTTGCTCTGTTTTTAAGTGGATTTTTAATAAAAACGAGGAAAATAATAAAAGCACTCAATAAAGGTAATAATAATCCTGCTATCCATACAACCGCATAAAATGCTAATGAAAGAAATATGCACCAGAGCACAACTTTAAAAACATCTTGGGTCTCACCTCTATGAAGGAAGCATAAGTAATAGTAGAAAATGATCGGCACCAAACATACTAACCAAACAGGGCTTAAAAAATAAGCAAGATGACTTGCGGCAATTATAGGCGAGAATATATAAAACACAGCCCCTACTATGGAAATTAAATATTCCTTACCAATAATCTCTCTAACCAATTTTTGGAAATAAATAAAACCTAAAACCAAAACCATTGAAAATGATGAATAAGAAAGTATGATTTTTGAATTTAATAAATTATCAAAAAACGCAGAAGCAAGTAAAAAGGGGATGTACTGATGATTTGGAATATATAGCGGAAGCGATGAGATATTATTCCAGGAAAATAAGGACAAACTTTTTAACAAGGCTGATGGATAATAATAATAAAATCTAGTGTCGTCCCCTCCCAAAAAAAGCCTACCGTCGAACAAATAATAAGGAAGATATATTAGATATCCAACAATAATTGAATTTATTATTACAATTGCTACAAAGTAAGCTTTTTTACTATTAAATAAGTTAAGATTAAACCCCATAAATTAATTTTTGCTTTGTAAAACTTGCGAAGTATTTAGATTTGCTTTATTACTTTTGCCGGGTTTCCAACTGCAATTGAATTGCTTGGTATATTCTTCGTAACTATCGAACCTGCACCAATTACTACTCTATCTCCTATTACTACGCCTGGCAATACCACAGAGTGCGTACCAATCCACACATCTTCTCCGATTGACACTGGACTAGTTTCATATCCTTGCTTATCGATAGGAAGAGATTTATTTTGAAATTTATGATTAAAATCAGTAACAAAACAAAAAGCAGCAATCTTAGTATTTCTACCGATTGAAATAGATTCGTGAGCCATTATAAAAGTATTATCATCAATTAATGAATTTTCCCCTATAAATATTTTTCCGTTATCCCCGCAGGTTATCCTTGTCTCTTTACCAAGTATCGTATGATTTGAAATTTCAACAGCGTGTTTAGTGCTTTGAAAAAAATGATTATGCCCTCTTAAAACCACAGACTTACTTATTTTGTAACCCCTAATATTCAGAAAGAAAATCTTAATCAAGGAACAAATATGAAGCAAAATATGCTTAATGATCTGAACCGTTGTTTCAGCAGATCCTCTTTTTTTAAATGATTTTAAAATTAAATTAAGATTTTTCAACATACTTACTATTTATTTTCTCTTATTCATTTGTCTAAAGGCACCTGCAAATGAATTTTCCCATGTATTATGCTTTGCAAATTCCATAGCATTTTTTCTAAGCCTCAAGTAAAGTTTTTTATCTGAGAATATATTCATAACAGCATCTGCAAAACTTTTCGGATCATCATGCACCCTCAAGGCAGCTCCTCTATCTGCCGCATCAATACCCAATGGTGGAACTTGTGAACTAACAATAGAAATTCCAGCCGCCGCATATACACGAATTTTACCAGCATCCGCATAATATCTCAGAGACCCAGGTATATCCCTATAAGGAGCTAATCCTACAGTACAATTTTTAATTAGATCAGACATATCTGAACTCTTTTCAACAAAACCATGCACATAAACAGACTCTTTAAGTCCTTTTTTTTGAACAATTTTCCTAAGCCATTCAAAATCTTGCTCTGTGCCACCTATCATATGCAATTTAGCATCTGGGAATTTTTTTAACACCAAATCCAGTGCTAAAATTGCTACATCAGGACCATTCTCGCGTCCTAAAGTTCCCATATATACCATTGAATGATTTTCAATTTTCGAGACGGGATTTGCCTTAATTTGATCTGGATACAAACCATTCGGTACGTGTATGACTGATGCAGATTTATTTGAATTAAGACCAACACTTATTCTTGCTGGTTGCATTGCCTTAGAAACATCCCAAATGTAATCAGCGTGCATCGCACAAAAACGATCCAGCAAAAGATATACAGTATTAAACCATTTACTTGGGTATCTATTTGGGGAATAATCTGAAACGTAATAAACTACAACTTTAACACGCCGAATTTTTCTCAAAAAAATAGCAGCCAGCGTATTTATACTTTCGAGACATATACAATAATCAAATGAAGTCTTATCTCTTAATGACCAATCAATTACTGAGAGGAAATCTCTAATTTTAAATATTGGCTGAGTAGTACTCTTATTAAACTTATTAAGGAGTGGCTTCAGTAAATATAAAATTTTAGAACTTTTATAAGATTTAAAGTTCTTATTATTCCTAGAATAGACTTCTATCTTAGGCATGACTTCATCGCTTCCCGGATGAGCCTGATCAATAAGGACAAACTTCTTTACTCGTGGTACAAGAAAATCTCTCATAGGCTCAATACTTCCATTAGTGGGCATACGACTACCATTAATCCATTTGGAGAAGCTAACAAAAAGAACGGTTTTATCTTCTAATAATTCACCAATCTCTTTTTTAGCCATTTTTAAGTTTTTTTCTAGCTTCGGCAATCATCTGCTCTAACCCTTCCTCCAACGACACCTGAGGCAACCAACCAGGTATCCTTCCCATATTATCTGAGGGGAGCGGATCTCTTCCTTTAAGTTTTCCGGGGTAGCACTTAGCTCCTGTCATTTTAGATATCATTGTAGCTATATCGATTATCCTTACCCATTCATAACTGCTTGCATCATATACAGTTTTTCTTAAATTATTTGAATTTAAAGCCAAATAAAACGCGCTACTCAGATCATTTATATGGGTGAACTGCCTCCACTCTTCACCATTTGTCATCATTTCTATCTTTTTTGTTTTAAGTGCCTGATATATAAAGTCTGATATAACATGACTTTTTACACTCTCTTCCTCCATAACTCCATACGCATTCCAAACCCTCACGCATTTTCCTCCCAACTGATCCGTCCATACTTCACCTAGTCTTTTGGTAACTCCATAAACAGTATCCACCTCTTCTGATAACTGACTTGAAATAAACAGAAAATCTTTCTTTCCATGAAGCTGATCAAATACATTCCTCATGAGGTCCAAATTCCATTTAAGCTGTGACATCTGTCGATTTGGGTCATATAAATATTTTGATCCCCCTACATCCCATGCTAAAAAATATATTTTGTCTACTTCATTAAAACTGAATTTATAAGTTCTCCCGTCCTCGTTTTTACTTCTTTTAATATCGAAACGTATTACTTTTTCTCCTTTGTCTTCAAGAAATTTTGAGAATGGTTTTCCAATAAAACCCTCAGATCCAATAACTAAATTTTTTGTCATAATTTCAATTAGTTTTACTTCTTGGACTTATCAACTTGCTCAAGAATCCACGAATAAGTCTTAGTTAAACCATCTACTAGCGGAGCATCTGGAGCCCAACCTAACTTCTTTTTAATCAATTTATTATCTGATTTTCTTCCTCTAACGCCAAGAGGACCAGGGATATGTTTTATTTTCACTTTTTTCCCAGCAATCTTCATCACCATTCCTGCTAATTCATTAAGGGTTACCATCTCTTCTGATCCAATATTAACGGGGCCTGTAAAGTCACTATCCATCAGCCTTCTAACTCCTTTTAAGCATTCATCTATATACAAAAATGTTCTTGTTTGCTTTCCATCTCCCCACATATCTATCACTCCACCTTCTTTTGTTTCAGCTACCTTCCTACACATCGCTGCTGGAGCTTTTTCTTTGCCACCCTTCCATGTACCCTCTGGACCGAATATATTATGGAACCTAGCAATTCTTACTTCTAATCCATAGTTTCTATAGTACGAAAGATATAATCTTTCTGAGAATAACTTCTCCCAACCATATTCGCTGTCTGGTGCCGCTGGATACGCTGATTCTTCTGATAATTTTGGATTTTTAGGATCTAGCTGATTATAAGCTGGGTAAATACAGGCTGAGGAAGAATAGAATATTTTTTTTGATTTCGTCTCTAAGGCTTTTTGCAAAACGTTTAAATTAATCAGAGCAGAATTTGTCATTATGTTTGCGTCATTTTCACCTGTAAAAATATATCCAGCTCCTCCCATATCTGCTGCAAGCTGATAGATCTCATCATATTTTCGATCAAAGATCTTTTTGACTACCTTTTGATCCGTTAAATTTCCGATAACGAATTTTTCCGCTTCTGTTTTACTATATTCAGGCTTCTTAAGATCAACGCCAACTACGAAAAATCCTTCTTTTTTTAATTTCTTAACTAAGTGGCTACCTATAAATCCACCAGCTCCACAAACCAGTGCTGTTTTATTTAATTTCTTTACTTCTCTATTCATTTCGGATTACTTGGTATAATTTAGCATATTTATTTGAAACTTTAAAGTGTTTCCAAATTTAATTCATGTTCAATAGAACTAATCAGTTCAAATTAATATTTTTATATAAAAAATCTCCCAGTGGCAGTCTCCCTTGACTCACATCAGCATAGTTCCTGAATCCAACTAGCTGAAAATTATAACTCTGACTATACAGCATTGAATTTATTTCACTAAAAGTATAGTTTTTATTTCCTTCAATCGTAATTTCGATTAATAAATATCTTGTCTTCATTAAGGTTTTCTTTGCACCTTTCAAAACCTGCTTTTCAAACGATTCAACATCAATTTTCAAAATATCTATAATTGAAAACTTTGATACTAATAAATCCAGCGGCAAAACCTTCACCCTCTCAACGATAAGTTTTCCACTTTTTTTGCCTCGTGTTAAACCCCTCAATGAGCTTATAGCTGAGGATTGCGTATCAATTGTAAGCCTAGCAAATCCACTCCGGTCAGAAGCTGCTTTTTTGACTAAAAAAACATTTTTATCTTTATTAAGGTTCATAAACAATGCCTTATAAGTCTGCTCTGCGGGTTCGACTGCGATAATCTTGCATCTTGGGAATAGCTCTCTCATCAGTAAAGAGAAAAATCCAACATTCGCTCCCACATCAACAACATATTTTACATTACGAATATTTGCTATCTTAATTAAATTATTGTGCCTTGTTAAAATGCTTTGATATCCGCTAATACCAAGATGAGAATCGTAATAAATATCTTTGCCAAAAAGTGAAACAAAACTTTCGCCTAATCTGAAATTCTTCAGCCTCAAAATATATTTTAATATCTCTATATATTTCTTAATTAAAAACGTAAATTTCCATTTATATGACCAGGAACATACTTTTAAGAAAATTAAATCTAAAATAATGGATTTCTTAACAAACCAATAGAAACTCATCCCTTATTTCCTCCTTGAATACTCGATGGAAATTCTTTCAAAAGTTTTATTTAGAATTTTTTCTATATCTCTCTCTGATGCAAGCTCTAATGCATTAGCTCTAAGCTCTAAGTATAATTTTTTATTTTCTACTATTTTTTTAATTGCTGATATAAGTTCTTTTTCATTGGCTTTTATATTAATCCCAGCATGGCTTTCAACTATATCATCTGCTGTCCCATTGTCCCCCGAAATTATAACTGGTAATCCCAAAGCTAAATAATCTCTTGCCTTCATTGAATCCATATAATATTCCCCGGAGTAGCTGTTAACATAGAACGCTAAACCAATTCCATGACTTGCTATTATTTTGAAAAGCTCATCATGTGACATTGATCCAAGGAATAAAATATTTTTTTGTAATTTTTTTTTCTTAACTAAAGCTTTTATTTTTTTTTCCATCAACGGCAAACAAACAAATGTTAATCTTATTCGCGGAATGTCCTTTATTAATATCTCCATAGCATTTAGGAGCATGATAAATTCACTAACTGATTTTCTAGCTGATACCACAATTAGCTTATTGGGATTACCTGACTTTAAAACTAATTTTTTTGTACGTGAAATTGCCGGAGAATTTGGAATCCAAACTAATTTTTCACTTGGAATCCCATCTCTTCTTCTAATATCCAATATGCGTTTGGAAACAGCTAAAATTATGTCTGAGTTTTTATTTGTTAGCTTATCTAAAAAATGATAAAAAATATTTAATAAATAATTAGGGTATCTCGTCTTTGTATAGTCAGGATTAAAGGTGATAAAAATACGCACCTTATTCATTTTTTTTAATATAAGTCCCCAAAATGCATTCAAAGGATCTTCACCTATATAAACTATCTCTGACTTCTTGAAAAACATAAAGACCGCTGTAAATGTTATCCATCCCTCTAAAAGTCTTATTCCCAATTCTCCAAAATAGGGCTTATGCTCAATAATTTTTTCAATTCTGTTTATCCCATCAAAAAAAGTAATAAATGTAATTCCTTCATTGTAGATAGAGTGTCTTATGAATAAATAAGGCTGTTTTTCTCTTTCTAAATGGTACGCGAGGGAGTGTCCTGGACCGGGATTATCAGTTTTATTTTTTCCAATCGCCGTATGCGATACTACACAATAATTAATTTTCTTCATTTTTCATCAATCTTAAGCCATCTTTAACAGAAACAGGATCCACATCTAAAAGCCTCTTTATTTTTGTTATGTTAAGATATGTGTTCTTAGGTCTAGGTGTAATGTTTGGAAAATAATCACTTGAAACAGGGACCAACAATTCACTTCTAAATCCAAACACTGATGATAATTTTTTTGCAAATTCATAACGACTAATACATTCTGATCCTGCGACATTATATATACTTTTATTTTCTAATTTATTTTTTTTATTCAATAAAATCTCCCATATAATTTTCGCTGCATCATTTGCATAGATAAAATTATTATAAATATCATCAACTACCTTAATTTCTCTTTCTTTTCTTAGCTCTTCTATCATCCATGTTGCAAGATTAGATCTTTCATATTTATTATTCCAACCATACATCGTCATTAATCGTATAATTGAGTAAACATTAAGCCCGTTTTTTACCAACTCTTCAGCTTCCAATTTTGTCTTACCGTAATATCCCACCGGAGATGGTTTGCTTTTTTCAGAAAATGGATGTCCGATCCCATTAAATACTGCGTTTGATGAAATATATAGGATTGATGAGTTTATCTTCTTAGCTTCATCTATAATATTTTTTGTTCCTCCTACATTAATCTTCCATGCTTCTTTTTTATGAGACTCACAATAATCTACATTTCCCATTGAGGCTGCATGAACAATTAAATCTGGTTTATATTCGCGAAATATTTTTTTTACATCTCTCTTTTTCGTAATATCTAGTTGGATATATTTTATGTTTTTATTTTTTAATTGGTCTTTTTTATTATTTAAAAATGTAGCAAAAACAAACTGGTCTTCAGGTATTTCTTTTAAGAAATATTTTCCCAGTAAACCTTTTCCGCCTGTAAAAAGAATTTTTTTCATTAAATACGATACTTATCTTTTCTTAAAAACAATTTCCCAATCATAATATCCCAATATCGGAATACTTATTCTTCTGATTTGTCTTAGCAAACTATTATTATTAAAAAAATTTGTATTATTAATTGACATTCTCCTCAAAGCGAAATCCATAATCGGAAACCAGATCTGCTGTTTGTTAGTTTCTAAAATTTTGAATTTCTTACTATCTATTAAGCCTAAAAGCTCCTCATCCTTTTTGTATTCCCTTAAATGAGTTACATCTAAAACCCATTTTCCGCTTCTCCTATAAAAATACCATCCATACCATTTCTTAAATACTGTCGTAACATATGCAGTTCCATCTTTTTTAAGCACTCTATCTATGGAATTCAGCATTTTTTTATCGTCAACATGTTCTATTACTTGCGTGGAAATAAAGAAATCGATAGATTTATCCTTAATTGTAACCAAATCCTCAGCACTATCTATGAATGCGTTTATAGATTTATTTAATTTCCTTATATTCTCAATTCTTTTTCTAGACAAATCAACGGCAATAATCTTCTTATTTAGTAGATATTTATTTCTTATTAGGGCATCAAGAAGAATACCATCACCACAACCACAATCCATTATTGTATTAAATTTTGTTTTTTTTAAATATTTTGCTAAAAGAGCTGGAACATCGATACCATAATACTGAACAAATTTTTCTGAATGTATTTCCAGATTTCTGCTAGTCGAAATCTTTCTGACATTTTTCTTAACGCTTAAGTTATTTTTTTTCATATTTATTCTGAATATAATTTAAGATCATTCCACAGAATCCTGCGAAGTATTCAATAATACGCATTACTATAAAACAAATGGCAACTACTGGCTCCCTAGCGAACAACCTCCAATTTCTTATATAGGAGGCTTTAATCGGATTATAACTTGAAATCCATGACTTTGGTCTTTTGTTGAAATAATTTACCATTTCTTTTCCGTACATAAAACGCTTCTTGAATAACTTTACAATCGACAGATTACCTTCATTATGCATAACAATACTTTTTGCTCTCCCAATGCTATAGTTTTTTTCCTTTAATTTTTGAGACAAATCAATATCATCTCCACCTGCCCCTAAAGATAAATCAAATCCGCCTATACTAAACCAGACACTTTTTTTAAAAAAACGCGGACTCTCAACAGTATCATCTCCCCAATAACAGCGCCTCTCTAATTGTTTTGCCTTAGCCCAAATCCCCACCCCGAATGAATCCTCTCGCAAAATAACAGAATCTACTCCCTTCTCACATATACCTACAGCTTCCTTAATAAGATTCTTGGACAACTCCATATCAGCATCTAACCAGTAGACAAATTCTCCTTTTGCCTTTTTCATCCCAAAATTTCTCTTATGAGGCGCATCAAAAATACCACTCTTAACCCTTGGTACGTATGTATAAAATTCACACTTATATTTTTCAGCTAACTCCTTAACATTATCTGTAGATTTTCCATCAATTATAAGTATTTCTATATTGGGATATGACTGAGATCTAATATGCCTCAGGCAGCTATCGAGAAATGCAGCTGAATTTCTGGTTGGAATTATTATGGAAACTAGTTTGTGATTATCGCTTGTTTTCATTTATTTAGTATGGACAATATTATTGCATAAAAAGCTTTTTCCTAAAAGAATTAATTCAACACTTTTAAAATAACTCATATAGTCTTTACTAAATGTCATGACAGTATACGAATTATCTTATTAATTTCTCTCTTAGTTAACTCAGGATTGTTTCCAACGTAGAACCCTTGATCATGCGCGATTCCTGAATTCTTATTATTAAGATGCGTTTTAATATATTTCCTAAAGAAAGGTTGTCTTGTTAAATCACCACCCACGATTGGCCTAGTTTCAATTACGCTTTCACATTTTCCCAATAACTCATCTCTTATCTTGCTTGACTTACAAATTATAGGAATAGCAAAATTAGATACAAAATCTATGTGATCATATTTAAGTGGAAAATAATTTTTATTGTTATAAATAGCTTTCGCAATGGTTAGGAAATTACAATTTCTTTTTTTATTAATCTCATCAATATATTTTATTCCGATATTACCCACGAAACCATTTATCTCAGTTGGCCTTAAATTGAATCCTAAATCATAAAATGTGTATCTTGAGTAAAAAGTTGAATTAACTTTAAATTTTTTCCTAATCTGATCTTGTTTTGCAAAATTAAGATTTCTATCCCATCCATGCGCTCTAACCATAGAAAGCATATTCATTAGCTCTTCGTCATCAGTGCTGATAACTCCCCCTTCAATTGTTGAAAGGTGATGCCCAACATAAAAAGAGCATGTACTTGCTAAACCAAAATTACCGAGTTTTCTACCTTTATAAACTGTCCCTAAAGATTCACAATTATCTTCAATAAGTATTATTTTGTTTTTTTTGCAAATCTTTTGAATATTTTCCAAATCACTACAAAACCCTAGCGCATTTGTAACAAACAGTGCTTTTAACTTTTTTTTATTAATTATTGCGCCAAGCTTTTGACTCGAAATGTTTAGTGTCTCAATTTCAATATCAATAGGGACGGGGTTTAAACCTAGCTGGATTAATGGCATAACATTTGTACTCCAAGATAGAGCAGAAAATCCCACACTATCTCCTTTTCTTAGTCTTTTTAAATTTAAAAGGGATTGAATCAGTGCTAAATTTGCGGAACTTCCACTATTTACAAATACACAATACTTTCGCTCTTGATATTTTGCAAAATTTTTTTCAAACTTCTCACACTCAACTCCAAAGCTTAATTTTTTTGATCTTTTTATGAATTTTTGCAGATCATTTTTTACATTCTCTTCCCTATAGAATGTCGACTTAATTAACGGAATCATATAATTTTCTAAACCTAAAGAAACTATATCGAATTCATGGCAGAAGTGAACCTGATATTGCCTTACTATTCTTAATCTATATATTAACACAAGAAATTAATTTTTACAGAGCAGCTTTACAATTTAGTTTGTTATCAAGTTTTGAATCTTAGATTAACGCAAATTCTAAAAATTTACCTGCAGTATTAGACCATGTATGTTTCTTTCTTTCACTTACTGCGCCCTTCTGTAATTTAGCGTAAAAATTATCATCCTGTAAAATTTTTTGTATATTATCTGAAAGACTTTCAGGACTATTTTCTTGACAAATTATTCCATTAACATTATCCTTTACGATGTCTCTAAGACCTGGAACGTTATAAACTACCGCTGGGGTCCCCCTAGCTCCTGCCTCATGCACAGTTAACCCCCACCCCTCCTTAACTGATGGAGCAATAAGAATATGCGCTCTAGTTAATAATTCTTCCTTCTTTTCTTCGGTAACATAATCAAAAAACTTAATATTTTCACTAAGATCTAAATCTTTGACAAGTTTCTGAAGCTCAATTACAAACTCACCCTCTCCCCGGCCAATTATCCATAGTTTAATATCTGGAATAATTTTCTTGATAATTTCTACTGCTTTAATTGCGTCAATTACTCCTTTTGTTTTAGAAAGACGTGACACAAAAATTAATGTTTTTTCTTTTTCTTTTTTTGGAAGATTACTTACTATTTTTGAATTTGAACCCATAGGAATTACTTTTACTTGTGAGTTTGAAAAACCGTTCTTTTCGATTTCTTTTTTTGAAGATTCTGAAATAGTTATTATTGGAATATTTTTATATAAATTTGGATATATTTTTTCAATTATTTTTCCAAATATATTAAATGGAAAACCTACTGCAATATTCCAAAGGTCACCAGCAATTTCGCAAATTAAAGCAACCTTTTTTTCCTTAACATAAAGGGTTGTAAAAAAAGGTATTCCATGCACTTCATCAATTACTAAGTCAACTTTTCCTTGAAAATTCTTTTTATATAATCTGTATGCAGCAAAATGAACTGATTTAAATAGTCTTCTCGCATCCGGATCTCCAGACCTAATTATTCTAACTCCATCTATAATTTCTTCATTTCTTGAACCTTTAAAATGAGCGCTGATTTGAGTTACAACGTGTCCTTTTTTAACAAATCCTGATGCTAATTCCTGAGTCAGTATTTCTGCGCCCCCAGATGAAGGGTTTTTAATATCTCTCCAATTTAAAATTAATATTTTCATAAATCTCTATAAAGAATAACAGCCAGAAAACTTAATGAAAAAATTCCAATTAAAAATAAATAGTTGAGAGAAAATATTTGTTTTTTAAATTTAATGTTTGGAAAAAATAATGGTAAAAGAGTTAAGCTAGACAGAATTAAAAATCCTCTAAAAGCAGCAAATGAAAATCCAAACATATTAGTCCACGTAAGTTCCAGGAGCGAAAGACTTAAAAATAAAATAAATAAGAATGTAAGAAGTATATTTTTATTAAAGTATTCCCTTATAAAAATTGCTAAAGAAATTGCCAGAAACGGATAAAATGGATATCTATACCAACCATGTCCCGGCTCGTTTGGAATAGCAAAAATGAATACTCCAAGGTAAGCAAATAATCCCAAAATAATAACAAAATTTTTTTTAAAATCTTTAGCTAAAAGAAGAAAGAAAGATATCCATCCGAAATATATCCACCCGTCAATCATGTGCCTATCGACTAAGAAAGGCTCTTTAAAAAGCGCGTATACACTATTAAATGTCAGATCATATCTTTCTATCTGAAGCTTCCATAAACTCACGAACAAATCCCAATCATAATAATATCCGTAAGCAATATATCCTAGGAAAAAAGCCAAAACTATTCCAAAAACAGCAATCGACTCTTTATATTTTTTAGAATAAACTAAAATAGAAATTACAGCTACGCTTGCAGCGATCCAAGGAACTTTAGAAATAATAAGAAGACCACACAAAAGGGAAACTATTACAATATAAATTCTTTTCTTATTCTTTATATATTTTATCGTAAATAAAAGCGCAGTTAAGAATCCCGGAATGAAAAAATTCTCGTTCTGAACGATCCTGGATCCAATCGCAACAGTTGGAATAATCGCATAAATAAAACTTGCAAGAAGAGCGGTTTGTTTATCATAAATTTCTTTTACCAGAAAAAATAAAACTCCTATTGATATTACACCAAGAAGAATTGCAAGCGGACGAATCCTTCCAACATCAACATCATACATATCATCTACCCCATTTAAAAGAGCAAATGAACCTGCTACGATTCCAAAAAATGGTGGATGCTCTAGATATGGTTTTACAATCCAGAAAGCTGCACCTTTATAAATTAGATGTTCTCTTTCAGAATCTATATACTGCGGATGCGAAGACCAGGACTTAGGAGTCCCCTCCTGAATCAGATTTATTCCAAGCCATGTCCAGGCAAACTCATCCATGGTAGCACCAAAACGGGGCGTTATCGAATAATTATGAACTCGTAAAACTAGCCCTATCAATAAAATTGATGCAAGAATAATAATTGTTTTTCTTTTTAAAATTTCAGTCACCATTATTTATAATAATTTAGAAATCTTAATCTATAAAATACCGCTAATGTATCGACAAGCGTCAAAAAGGATATTTTCCAGAAGTTAGTACTAGTTACACTTCCTTGTTTAAAAGTTAATTTTATAGGAGCCTCTATTATTTTCGTATAACCTAACATCCTTGCTACAGCAAGAACTTCAACATCGAACGCAAACGCTTTAACAATTATTTTTGGGAATACTTCCTTCGCTGTTTTTCTTCTAAAGAATTTAAGCCCAACCTGAGTATCTCTAACACTAAGCCTGAAAAGTAGCTTAATAAGACTTCTATATCCCCAGGATAATATTTTTCTACTTAACGGATACTGAATAATAGAGTCCGGATGAAGCTTACTTCCTATGACTATATCTGCCTTATTCCATTCCATCATATTTAACATGAGCGATATTTCTGAAGGACTTAGATCCATACCAGCATCTATAAATCCGATTACGTCTCCCTTTGCCTTTTCCACACCAAGCTTTATCGCAAATCCTTTACCTTTATTTAATTCGTAGCCGAGAGGAATAACCTTACTGTTTTTAATGTGCTTTAATTTTTCAAATGTTTGATCTAAAAATCCATCAACAACAACTATTATTTCATACTCAGATGTTATCGAACTCAATGCTAAATTAAGACTTTTTACATCCTCTGTTATTGTTTTTTCCTGTTTGTAAGCAGGAACTATTAAAGAAATAAAATTAGCAGACATAAACGTTATTTAAGGCTAAATTTGAACTCATTTATTTTTAAATAATACAGTACTAAAGAAATCATTAGCAATACCGACGAGAAAATTGAAACATAGATAATCTGACTGAAAGTTGAGTGGAAAATCCACATTAAAATTATCTGAACAAACGCAAATAAAAGCGTGATTAAAAATACTTTTGTTTTTTTAATAGAGAGAAAAAAGCTGATGAACACATTATTAACGCTATAGATTGTAAGAAATATTCCGAAGAGTCCTAGATATGGGGCAATCATTAAGTAATCCCCTCTCCTAAAAACAGTGAAACGGTAAAGTTGGAAAACAGGAAGTAAAAACCTGTCATAAAAATTGATGGTACAAGAACAAGAGCAAGGGCAATATAAAAAAGATTGTTATAGTTTTCTTTATTTGTATGGCGCTTAACAATTAATGGAAACATAGCAATTGGAATTGGTCCAGTAAAATAGAAAATTACTTTTCCAATTAAAGAAAGTCCTCCGTAAAATCCTGCATCATGTGAATTAAAGAAATGTTTAACAATTAAAACATCCGTTGAAATAAAGGATGATAAAGAAAAGATTGCGATCGACGTAGGAACTGCATATAGAGCTATGTCTGACCTACCTATATTTACTTTTTTACTTGCTCCACGAATTACCTTTCTTAGAACCACCAAACTGATCATAAACCCTATTATTGAAGAGATAATAACAGCGCCTAATGCTCCAAAAACCTTAAATCCTAAAACTATAAAAAGTACGCCAAATGCAAGCTTTCCTATTCCCCCCAACAGATAAAGGATGCCTAAAAGTTTAAATCTTAACATACTTTGAACAAATGCCATATTTAAAGTCGCAATGTAAAAAATTGCTATTGAAAATCCAACCATAATAACTAGTCCAATCTCATCAATTCTTAAGAATGACATAATTAGCCCAGACACTAAAACAATCCCAATATTAAGAACTGCACTGAAGATCAGTATGTATTTAAATGCTTTAATGTAAAATGCTCCAGCTCTTTCATTTTCATTTTTAGAGAAAAATTGCGCCGCGTATCTAACGATTACTGATGACAACGAACTTGCAGGAATTGTTACGAGAGTTATTAAAGACATTAGGCTCGCAAATGTTCCGTAGTCTGAATAGCTTAAGCTTCTTGCAAAATAAACATTTAGGATAAATGCAAGAAAACTTGATGCAGTAGTTCCAATAAGCACAAAAAAACTCCCAGAAATTAAATCATGCTTTATGCTTCTTCTTATTATTTTTTTTATTTTATCCATTACTTGTTTCAGAAATCTTTTTGTATACTTCATAAGTTTCCATTGCTGTTTTTTCCCATGTGAATTTTTTAGCATTTTCAAATCCCATCTTAATTAGCTTATCTCGTAGATCATGGTCTTCAAGAACTTTTTCAATTCCATCTTTAATTGAGTCGATGCTAAGCGGATCAACATAATAAGCCGCTTTCCCCGCTACTTCTGGGAGTGAACCTGATTTCGAAGTAATAACTGGACAACCTGACTGCATTGCTTCGAGAATTGGCAGCCCAAACCCTTCATACAGAGACGGCATACAAAGAGCTATGGCTGCATTATAAAGTCCTACAAGATCTTCATTTTCAACAAATCCCAGTGAAATAATATTTTTGTTTCTAGCGGCTAATTCTTGAGATTTCTTAAGGTCTTTATTCCATAAATTACTTTTGTCATAATCCTCATTTTCAAAAGCTTGTCCCACAATTACAAGCGGATAACTAGTCCGATTTACTGCCTCAATTAACCTTGGGAGATTTTTATTTGATGTAACATCGCCTACATAAAGCGCAAACTTCTGTGGAAGATTAAATTTCCTTATAATCTCCCGCTTTTTTTCATCTGAAACTGGTCTAAAATGCTTTCCTGCTGCGAGATATATCACTTTTATCTTAGATTCATTATAATTTGTGACCTTAACAATATCTTTCTTCGAGGACTCTGAGTCGGTAATAATAAAATCTGAATTTTTAAGAATTTGTTTTTGAATTTGCCACTTCACTTCGCCTTTTAATCCTGATGGAAAATCATCCCTAAAAACTATTGGAGTTAAATCGTGAACTGTAATTATTGTTTTAACAGGCTTTCTTAAAGAAAGTGTTAAAAAAAATGGTTCAAAATATGGATAATGAATTAGATCAATTTTCTTATCTAATTTATCCCCTCTTTTTGTGAAGACAAACTCATCTTCACCATATTTGTCCAGAAGAGCCTCTTTTAGGTTATTTAGATAAAATCCTGTTCCTCTTACTCTATGCTGAAGAAAATGACCTGATGTAATAGGAGATATATCAATTGCTACCTTCATCCCGTTAGAAAAGCCTCCTTCTGTGATATTTCAAATTTGGAATATATTATTTTTCTAATAGGACTCATTTCTTAATTTTAATGTATTTATCCCACATAAACAAACAAAATAAAGTGAGTGCGGAAAAAATAGTAATGACAAGTGAGATAGTCTGGAGTTTGGTACTTTTCAAAACTACTTCAAGAATGTGTTCGCCACTTGGGACTCTTACCTTAAAGATTCCGTCCTTTGTGATTACTGCGGGAACGGTGGCTCCATCAATCTTTACTATCCAGCCAGGGAAATGGGCTATATTTATTAAAACTTCCCCTTCCCTACTCCCCTTCAAAATAAATTTTTCTTTTGTTACGTTGCTTGAAATTGGGTTAATCTTAAAACTATTCGATAATACTCTTTCTTTTGCTGTAGGGAGTTTTGCGTTGAAATTAAGCGTGTTAAAAACATTCCCAGGACTATTTGTACCATAAATGAAGTTCTCTCTTTTTAGGTAGTACTGATCATCTCTAATGTGGTGGAATGGTGCCTTAATGTAATTTATTGAAAACCCGATAGAAAACACTATCAGCGATATTGAGATAATTATCCTCAAGTGTTTACTTTTTATTAATTTTTCAGATACTATAAATCCCGCTAAAAAGGATGAAGCTAAAATCACAACGCTTAAAAGTCTCCATGGAAATTGAATATAAGAAACAAAAGGAACATTTTTCCAGACAAATTCAGACAAAGGTGTTATTAAAAAAACCGTAAAAATAAATATGAACAAGAAGTACCCAATTATATTAATTCTTTTTTTTAAGATAAAAATAAGTAAACAAACTATGACTACTAAAATATTTGCAATACCAATTTGAAATGACATTTGATCTGGAACATTTATCCCCGAAAAACCATATCCCCAGGAAGAATAAATTAATTTATAGATAACCGGAAAATGCTGGGTTGGATCAAAAATTTGAAGCCCTCTGACGTATTTAGTTTCGAGAATTGCAGGCAGCCAAAAAATTGCTGAAAGTCCAGTTCCCAAAACTGAAATAAAAATCGCAGAACTAAATTCCTTTAATTTATTTCGAGCATTTTGTTTTTTAATAAAAGACTGAAAAAATGCATATGAAAGAAAAAAAGCAAAAAATACAACCGCCAGGATATTATGCGCAAGAACGATAAGAGCCATCGAGAATGATGAAAACACAAAATATTTTATTTTTCTTGATTCGAAATATGATTGATATCCCCATAAAAGGATTGGAGCTAAACCAAGACTCCACACTTCCCCTACAGAACCCCTAACATATATATCTAGGAGATGGTAAGGTGAGTAAGCATAAAAAACAGTGCTAACCAATGCCCCCCATTCGCCCCAAAACTTTTTAGTCCATAGATAAAAGAAAATTGACCCTATAATTGTCGCAAAAATCATATTTAACTTTAAAGATTCTATAAAACTAAATCCCAGTAAATGAGTAAATGCTGCTACATAATTAGGCAGCGGATAAACATAATTAAAAAGTGGAATTCCGTAGCCATTATTAAAGTCTTGTGCCCATCTGGGATAGAGTGTTCCTTCGTTTATAGACTTAAAAAACTGCTCAAATCTAAGAACATGGAACTCTCCATCATGAGTTGGCGGAAGTCCGGGTTTCAGAAGAGAAATTACAGAAAACAACGATATGAATATTGAAGCAATTAAAAATTTATAATTACTTATTTTCATTTCTTAAGATTTTTTTTGAAATATTTTTAAAATCTTTTAATAAATATAATAAGAATCCAATTATTGGTGTGTAAGTTGCAAGAATTTTAATTAAAGGTGTTATTCCAAAATGAGTTCCTAGATACATAAAAGGCACATATCTAAGCATCAAACCAAAGGATAGCACAAAACCCAATATCTTAAGTTTCTTATTGTTTGTTAGGGCAATAAAAGTAAAAAACCATATTCCATACCATGGATATATTTCTTCTCTTATTGGAGAGAGTAATAACACGATAAGCATTAAAAGTGCACTAGATATGTAAATTTTTTCCCAGTTAATTTTTCTTTTTTTAATTTTCTGAAAAATATAATAAACAAAAACTGGAATAAGAAATATTGTGGCGTATTTTATAAAAATCGAGATAATTAAAAAACCAAGCGCTAGATAGACTTTTTCTTTTTTTAAAAAATAAATTGAAAGAATCGCAAAAAACATCATGGAAACATCATTATGTCCTGAAACAAATGTTTCAATTAAAACTAACGGGCTTAAAGCAAAATATGCTACGTTTTCAGTTTTCCCGGTCAATTTATAAATCAAATATAATATTCCAAAATAAAAAGCCACTACAAAAAGCTTTAAGTTAAATAAAGTGAAAATAAAATTATTAAATCCCAGTAAATAAGGAAGGCCTGTCATGATCACCCATGAAGGACCATATAATGCCACTTTATTCGCTGCATGGGTAAAGCTTAAATATGGATCTCCTAAAAATTCAATTGGCATCACTATAAATGGATTCTCCTGGTACCAGACTAAAATTTTAGCTGTGAAAATATAATTAAAAATGTCATATGACAAAATCGCAGGATAAGATAAGAATAAGAAAACCACAGAAAGAATAATGAGATTCATTAGAATTTTTTGATTAATATTTCTTAAGAAGAAAAAATAAAAGAGAAAAAATACAGAAATAAAAACCACATAAATAATACTTACCAACTCTCTATTGTGATTTGCAAAACCAGTATAGATACTTTCCATGTAAATCAAATTTAGATCTACAAATAAATATGTAAAAAGAGTAAATCCTAAGAGAAATATCCCGTAGCCTAAAATCAATACTTTCATAAAACGCTATTTCTTGTGTTTATCGAACTTTCTATTATTTCTTTTAATTTTAAATTTGTACGAGTTGAATCTTCCGGATTCCAATCTACCTCCTCTGGCAAATGTTCCCCCAAATGCCCCAGTGTTTCCATGTGTTTTCTGGAAGCTTCCTTGAGCTTTAGTTCTCGTTCTGAAATATCTTTTCCATTTCTCTTAGCATTTTCAAGGTTAGGATAAATTTTCCCAAAATATTCATCTGATTTTTTAAGGGCATTTGTCGCAAGTAAATACTGCTTATAATCAAATAATATTTTTGCTTCTACTAAATAATGATCTGATTCCTTAAGATTGTAGTCGTACTTACCGAAGTCTCCAAAGTAAATATATTTACTTATTTTAGAGATAATTAGCCTAGGCTGATAAAAAAAATTACCCGGCATGTAGGAAGGGTAAGGAAGTACATAACTTGATTCAGCAAATACAAATCGTGGGATTGTTAAGTTAAGAGAGAAGATTACAAGAAAAATTAAAAGTATTTTCTTAACCATTTTTACTATGCCACTGCCAAGCGGTTTTTACAATTGTTTCAATATCTGAATATTTTGCTTCAAAACCTAATTCCCCCCTAATCCTTGATGGATCTGCAATAAGTCTGTCTGCGTCCCCGGGTCTTCTTGGACAAGCTTCTACATCGGTAGTTAAACCACTTATATTCATCACTGTCTCAATCACTTCTTTGTTAGATACCCCTTTTCCAGTGCCTACATTATAAAAATACCCGCCACTATTATTTAAAACTTTATTAAGAGCTAAAATATGAGCTTCTACTAGATCTAATACATGTATGTAGTCTCTTAGACAAGTGCCATCTGGGGTATCATAATCAGTTCCAAACAATTTAAAACTTGTCTTATTCTTAATTGCTTTTATAGCAAGAGGAATTATATGGGTTTCTGGATTATGACCCTCACCCATTACCCCATCCAAAGCCGCTCCGCTTGCATTAAAATATCTAAGACATGCAAAACTTATATCTGATTTTTTTGATCTCATTGACTCAAGGCGTCTTTCGATTTCGAGTTTTGACTCTCCATAGGGACTAGTCGGATTTTTTTCGTGGTCCTCTGGTATTGGGATCATTTTTGGATTACCATACACTGCAGCTGTTGAACTAAAAATATAATTATTGACTTCATTAATAGCCGCAGTTTCAAAAAGATTCCTTGAACCTTCTACGTTATTTTCAAAATAGATTGAGGGATTTTTCGTAGATTCTTCAACTGAAATCAGACCTGCAAAATGAAAAATTACATCTATTTTTTGGCCAGTAAATACAGTGTTTAATAAATTTTTATCTTTAATATCTCCTATTATTAGTCTAGCATTTTTATTTACTGCTTCCCTATGTCCTCTTTCCAAATTGTCTAAAACAATTACACTATCACCCCTATTAACTAAAGCATTGACCATAAAACTACCAATGTACCCTGCACCTCCAGTTACTAAAATTCTCATATCAATATATTACAATAAGCAAAAAAAAATCGCTAATCCATTAAATTTAGTCTTGATCTTTTAATCATTTATATGATAAGAATTGACAGATAAATGACATACGATAAATCCACTGTTAGCATAATAATTGCCTGTAAAAATGAGGGTGAGGGAATAGGTAAGATTTTAAAATCAGTCAAAAAATACTCTAATGACATTCTAGTCATAGATGGACACTCAAAAGATGGAACACGGGAAATAGCAAAAAAAATGGGGGCAAGATTTTTTCTCGATCACAAATTAGGCAGAGGAGATGCTTTAAAAATAGGAATAAAAAATGCAAAAAATGAAATATTAGTATTCTTTGACGCCGATGGATCTCATAATGAAAAATATATTCCTAATCTTGTTAAGCCAATCCTTAACAAAGAGGCAGATTTAGTAATTGGATCACGAAGAACCGGTGGAAGTTTTGATATGAACATTGATTTCATCGGAATCCTAAGATCTGTTGGATCGGATTTTTTAACTGCGATAGTAAATCACAGCTTTAAAGTAGGGCTGACAGATATTTTATTTAGTTTAAGAGCCATTAGAAAATCAACAGCTTTAAATCTAAAACTTAAATCAAACGACTTTTGCATAGAACAAGAAATGATAATATCCGTTCTGAAAAATGGACATAAAATAAAAGAAATTCCTACTCAAGAAATGGCAAGAAAATGGGGTAAATCAAAATTAAAAACAATTACGGGGGTGAGATTCATATTTTCATTATTGAAACAGATCTATTTATAATTTAAACCTCACAATATTTTAACGCTTGATCTGGAATTAACACCATCCAATATAGGGAAACTGAAATTAAGATGAAATAAATCAAATAAACTAGCTTCTTATTTCCAGAGCCTAAAAATTTAATATGGCCATATATTGAAAGTAGATTAAAAGGAATTGCGACCAAGAGCAATTTAATTACAAAAGGAAGATTAAGATTAAAGACAACATCGATTAAAGGAATTAAAAACGAAACAGCGATAAGTAAAAATACTTTCTTATCCCTCTTATTTGAATTGAGAAAATACCAGATTGAAATCACAACTCCAAAAACACCGACAAATGTTAACAGTGTAATCAGAAGCTGAGGATCAAGGAAATGCGTATATCTTTTATAAACGTCGATAAAAAATTGAAGCAATTTGTTATGAAATGTTCTTGCGAGTAGGACAGGTAAACCCTGATCATGATTTATCGCATAAATTAATTGAAGTTCTAAATCATATAAAGAAAAATGATAATAATCAAGAAAATTCTTACACGCTAACCACGCCCTTAAAGGAAGCATTTGTAAAACAAATAAACCTACGACTATTAATAATTTATTTTTCATAATTTCCAAAACTGAGCGATGATATCTTCATTATTTTTTTGATCTAAAAAAACATTAAATATAATTCCCTGAGAGTTTTGGGATCCATAAAATGGCCTAATATATAATACCTTTTCATTCCCCCATTCTTTCGGCTTATTCCATGTTACGTCAACCATCTGAGGAACTTCATTTTTTGAATAGAATTCATAATATATTGGCGCGAAATTTAAATTTTTATCAACTACTATGTGATCATATTCATTTCTTAACCTGTCAGTGTTTATTGCTATCTCTTTATATCCAGCTCCCCAATCTTTTTGATTGATTTGAGGATAATGAACATAATAATAGTGCGAGTAAAAAATAAACTCAAAAACTGCAATAATTAAAATTAGAGAAGCTAAGTAGAGCTTAAACTTTTTTAAATTGTCGAAGAAATAAACGATACCTAATGATACTAAAATCATTAGAGGAGCCACCATTAAAAGACTACGGAGCGAATGCGGACTTGGAACAGCTAGAGATGCAGGAAGCGGTGCAATTAATAAAAGCGAAACAACTAATATTTTTAATATATTTTTTTTAGACTTTAATAATGCAAATAGTCCGATCAACAGAAGGGGTAATTGCCATTTAAATAAAAGCCCAAATTCTGGTATCTGATGCCTGCCTATTCCATCTCCAGTATCAAACAAAAAGTAAAATGAAAAATATGATAAGTAATTTTTTAAAACTGCAAATGGATACTCAATAATTTTTTGAGTATTTGTCATGATGCCAAGTTCTGAAAAAACGCTTGTTGCGCTAAACCTTGCTGTACCCTCTCCCGAAAAACTAAACAAAAGAATCGGCAAAGATAAAACAGAAAATAATATTATTGATGAGATTATTTTATTTCTATTTTTAAGGTCTAGGTAAAAACAAATTAAAGAAAATCCGCCAAAAATTAAAGGCGAAATAATTCGATATGAATGATATGTATAAATACTCAAAGCAAAAAATAACGCTGCTAATAAAATAAAAATTATTTTCTTATTCTTTAAATAACTAAGCGAAAGAAAAACAGCGAGCAAAAAAAGAAATAATGCTTGATTGGTCTCAAAACCTCCCCTTGAAAAATGAATATGCCAAGAAGAAATTCCCATAAAAAATGCAGACAACAATGCTATTTTTTCACTTATCTCATTGGAGATTTCTTTTTCAAATAAAAGTACTCTTTTAACAATTAAATAAATTAAAATAATTGTTAGACCTCCAAAAAAAGCCGAGGGAAATCTTACTGCAAATTCATTTTTACCAAAAACCGCCATGGATACTGAAGTCGAATAAATATACACCGGCATTTTGTAATCACCAAATGATTTAAAAAATAACGGCATAATGCTTCCGTGCTCATCTTTACCAGTCTTTAGAATCTCATACGCATTTTGTCCAATTGCAGCCTCATCTATATAAAGTCCTGGTGGATTTGAATCCAATTTATAAAATCTTAGAACGAACGTCATTAAAACAATTACCAGTAGTACTAACTTATAATTTATCTTCATATTATTTTTTTAACATTTTATAAACATTTGTGCCATCTGGAAAATTCCATTTCTTAAGTAATTTATATTTTTCAGAAGGTGTTCTGTAGTTAATAAAATCAATCTCCGTAACTCTACTTACTTTTGGAATAATTACATAAACTAAACTAGAATTTTGATCAACACTTTTATCGTTTCTCTCATCTTGCCAATTAAATAAGTAATCATATTCGTATGTATAAATTGCTGAGCTATAAGCTATATACTGAAAATTTCTCTCAGCATCATTAAATATGGATTCAGCAATATAACTCCTAGTTCCTAAATCAGAGTTGGTATAGTTATTTTTTTCAAAAATTCTCTGAACATCTTCGCTTCTAGATAAAAGAGCAAGAGTAATGGAAAATAAAATCAAATATTTACCATATGAAAGCTTGCTTAAAAATAAACCAATGAAAAGCAGGAATAAAATCTCTACTCCTATAAAATAGTAACCCCATGTTGGATTCTCATTAAAAATAAATGATGTTAAAAGAAAAACAGAAATAAAAAATATTAATACTAATAGTCTTTTTTCAAAAATTTCTAACTTTGTCTTTTTAAGCAAGGGAACAACCAGAGAAATAATAAAAATAAATCCAAATATTAAATTTATATTTTGTAGAGGAATTCCCAATAAATCAGTGAATTTATCAAAAAAACTATTCAGTATATCTTGATCTGTCATACCAGTTTGACCAACTGAAGCCGTGTTATAAACTATAGAGTTTGTAATTGCCTTAATAAATGTTTTTGTTTGGATAAAGTTATGCCTAACTTCAAATAGCAAAAACGGTGAAAATGAGACACAAATTCCCATAATAAATAAGAAAAGTTTTTTTAACAATAAACTGAATGATTCAATGATTTTTTTTCTATTTTCAAATATGTGCGTGAAGAGTAGTGAAAAAATAAATGCACCCGCTGTTGGAATTCCAAACGAAAGGTGAAAATTTGTAATTAACCCAACTGAAAATCCTAAAAAAATAAAGTTTAAGCTTTTACTGTATTTTTTATTTTCGGGATTTATAAATAGATAAATCGAAATAATTAAAAAAATAGCACCATAGTGAACATTCCATATTTGTTTTGCATAACTTCCAAAATTCAAAATAAATAATAACCACATTGATATAAAAATAAATAATCCCCAACTTTTAGAAATTTTATAAAGTAAAAATGGAAAAATCGTAAAGTATGGAACTGTTAAAAGAAAAAAAGCAATAATCCTTGGATCTTTCGATATCAACGCGAGAACACTAATTATCCATATCCAATATGGCCCGTAGAACAGGCCTGGAAGACCAGAAGGCTGTCCAATGAACGTAGGGTTTTCTAAATTTTTAAGAGCAAGTAGAAAATCTCTTGCAGGATCATACCAAAATGCAATTCTTCCAAAATATATGTCTGATATGGAAATAATAAATGGAATAAAACTAGCAGCTAAATACCAAAACATTATTTTTCTATTTTCAATTATTTTATTAAACATTTAATAACTTTTATGTACTTGCATATTTTTCAATTCATTAGGAGACATATTGATAATACTAATTGTAGTGCTGCAATTAGAATCTAGAATTACTTTTTCTCCTTCACTAGAAAGTAAATTTTGTTTATTTAATAAATATGCTAGTCCCATCCCCTCACTCGTCCTAAAATCACAATAATAAACATTAAATTTACTATCTGGATATTTATTTATTAAGTTATTTTTAATATTAACCACTTCCCTATTTGAAGACTCTGACTTTATTATATTTATATTTTTATTAATATTTAAACCAATAAGAAAAATGCCAATTAAAAAGGTAATCAGTCTTAATTTCTTAAATTCAGAAATTTTAAATAATAAATATCCGGAAAATATGAAAATAAAAATTTGCAGGAAATACAAATAGTAAATTGGTTTTTGAGAAGGAAAATATCTAAGAAGTATAAAGTTAAAAATAAATGCCAAAATAATCATAAAATGTTTTTTGCTTAAAAGCTTTTTATAACCCATGTACAAAAACAAAAATCCTAGCGAGGCGACTATTAAGACCGAAATAATCAAATTTAACCCTAAAGTTTCACTTAAAAATTTCGGCCAGAAATCTCTCACATAAAAAAGCCATCTATTTGCTACATAAACATTCTCCCTGGATTGCGTTAAATAAAATATGAGACCTTTTAAGTTATAAAAATTATTATTCATATCATAAATAGCTATAGGTATTAGTGGAATTAAAAATCCCAAAGCAGCTGAAAGAATATTCTTAAAACGATTTTTATAGAATAAAAAGATTAAAGCTGGAAAGATAATAAATCCTGCTAATTGAAAATGGATTGTAATCCCCATTGATAAGAATAGAGTCATTAAAAAAACATGCACAGACTTTTTTGTATTTAAATATGAAACAAAAAATAAAATAATTAATCCAGAAAAAAACGGAATTATACTTGGATTACTAAGAGTTGTAGATAAAGTTATTTGCGAAGGAGACAATGCGAAAATCCCAGCAAGTATTAATCCAAAGTTTTTATTTTCCAATCTTTCACCAATTTTATAAGCAACTATTATCGTTAATACACTAATTATGCCAATCAAAATCCAGGAACCGTAAATCGGGATAATTTTTTCAAAAATAATTAGCCCCCAGTAATACCATGGACCAAAATTAAATGGAGCTACAGAGGATGCAGCACCTGTCAAAGGAAAAGAAAGTTTTTCTAAAAATAGTGAGGCAACTAAACTGTCTCTTGCAGCATCGAAATCAAAGCCATATCTCTTCGGAAAATTATAAAACCGCAGTAAAATACCAAAGAGCACTACTAATATAAGTAAGTAGTTGGAAGAAAATTTATTAATAAATTCTTTAATTTTCAATTAGATGATAAATACTTTATATATGCTACCGGAAATCGAAGCGAAGAAAAAAACGAAAAAACAAATCCCTGCCATAAATCCATAAACCCTTTATGTCTTATAAATGTTAAAATAAACCAATAGACAGGTTTTATTATCAAATAATTTAATGCAGTTAGAGGATTTTTGGACAATTTTTGTTCTCTAAATTGCTTAGCCATAAGCGTGGTATATCTATTGTTTCTTTTTATATATTTAGAAAAAGTCGGCGAATCATAATGAAGTAAATTTTCCTTTAACCAACCTACTCTCCCATCAACTACGTATTGTTCATGTACATCCTTTTGAGGAAGCCTAGCCTTATTTCTTCTAAATAGTCTTATAACTCCATCGGGATATACACCTCCGTATTTTAAAAATCTCCCCAGGAAATAATTAGACCTTGCAATAAAAAAAGCATTATAACTACCAGTCTCATCGCCAATTTGCCCATCTCTTACTTTTAATATATCCTGATGTCTTTTAAACAGATCGGGGATATTTTTTTCATATTCCTCTATTTCCTCATTTGACATTTTTATAACGCTTTCTATTTCATCAGAGAGTTTTTTACTTACTATCTCATCTGCATCTAATTGAAGAACCCAATCGCCCGAGGACGCGTCAATAGCTTTCTGCTTATTAATATGAAAAACAGGAGGATTAGTTGTGACTATTATCTTGGCATTAAATTTAGCGGAAATCTCTACAGTCCTGTCATTTGATGATCCATCCACGATTACAATCTCATCCGCAATTTCTTCTATCGAATTTAGACATTTTTCAATGTTTTTTTCTTCGTTAAATGTTGCGATAGCTACTGATAATTTCATTTATTAATCGTAATTTTACGCCTAAATAAGAATAGCACAGAAAAGGAAATAATTGAAAACAAAGATATAATTTTACCCAATCTCCTTACACGTGTATCCTCGAACTTTAAATCTATCGTGTGTCTTCCAGGGGGAACTTGATATGTAATTACACCTCTTTGGTTAGGATCCTGGAATTCAATAGGAGCAGGTGTATTATCAATGTATAAATTCCATCCTGGAAAATAGAATGTGTAATCTACCATCTTCAATGGAGTGTATGCTTGAATGATGTAATTTCTAGAAGAGTTATTCACTTTTTTCTCTAGAATCTTGCCGTTTCCTTCAAGAATCTGTATCTTTTCCTTTTTTACAGGATAATCTTCGCTTTTACCTGTCCAGATGGGATTCATAACGATCGCATGAAGATTGAGATTTGTGAATAAATAATAACTATCTGGAAACTTTACATAGTTTTTTCCATAAAGTTCTGGAGTTCTTAATATGCAAATTAATATAATAAAACATAATATTAGCGCCTTACTATTAATCTTATCCAGTATTACAGCAACAATTATTGACGGCAAAAAAATCAGAACTGAAAGAAGTCTCCACGGGAACTGAATATTTCCCAAAAAATTAATATTTTCATATATCGGTTTTGATAAAGAAGTAGTAAAAAAAATTATTCCAACACTAACAAGAATTGCGAAGATTAGTAAAGAATTATTTTTTAATTTTATCTTTCTAATCTTAATTAATAAAACAAAAATTATTCCCAAAACAATAATTAAAGTTTCCAAAAGTCCAAAATTTACTACAAATCCACGAGGTAAAATATTTATCTCGGTAAAGTAATACCAATTAGTGTCTGTATAATTTTGTAGTGATAAAAAATTTCCTGGAGTTAGATGATTGCTTGTAAGTCCATAATAAAAATATTTTATTTCTAAGAAAAGCGGAAGAATAAAATAACCTGAAATTCCAAATCCTATTAAAGAAATTATTGCCAAACCTGAAGTCTCCTTTAATGAATTTAATTTTAAAAGTTTATTTTCATAAATTAAAAATAATAAATATGGACCAGCTAGAAATGCGCCAATAACTAACATAAATGGATGCGTAAGAGAAATTAACGCTATAGAAATACCGACTAAAAAATATCCATTAATATTCTTTTTTTGAATTGCCAAATACATTCCTATTAAAAGTAAAGGCATAAATACCGCAGCGAAAAATTCTGGAAGCGCCCCCCTGATGTAAATATTTAAAATCCTGTATGCGGAAAAATGAAAAAATAGCGCTGCTGAAAAAGATATGATTTCATTAAAATAAATACGTAGAAAAAAATAGAAAAACAGAAACGATAAAAAGAATCCTAAAAATGCCACTAAATTAAATGCAATTACGGGGTCGTTAACAATAAATTCAAAAAAAGAAGTTAAATAGGTGGTCAATTGTTGCATGATAACACCAAGCGGAAGTCCATAATTTGCAAATCCATCCACCCAACTAACCGGAAATTCTCCGCCTTTTATCGTTTTATAAAATAAATTTGGAGTAAGAGTATGAACAATTCCGTCCATGTTTGAAGATCTAACAGGAGTTATGAACCAGTCAAGAACTGTAAGTATTGAAGTAAATAAAATTACAAACCCAGCATATATATCAACCTTAAGCGATCTAAGTAGTTTCATTTTTTATTTTGAATAATTTAGTTACTTTATTTCTAAAAATAAATAGCAGAACAAACAATATCAATGAAACTAATGACAAAATCTTGGCATATTCTCTTACCCGTGTGTCTTCAAACTTTAGTGTTATGGTGTGTTCTCCAGGGAGAACTTGGTATGTAATTACACCGCGCTGGGCAGGGTCTTGGAACTCTATTGGGGTAAGAGCTTTATCAATATATAGATTCCATCCAGGGAAATAGAATGTGTAGTCTACTATCTTAAGAGGGGTATCTGCTTTTATTTTATAAACTCTAGATGAATTATTTACTTTTTTATCTAGGATAGTGCCCGTTCCTTCGAGTATCTCTGCTTTTTCCGATTTTACAGGATAATCTTCGCTCTTACCTGTCCAGATGGGGTTCATAAGAACTGAATGGGGATTGTATTTTGAAGAATAGTAAAAATCATTTGGATATTTAATATAATTTTTTCCGTAGAGCTGAGGGAACTGAATTACAATGATAATAATTATAAAAACGAAAATAAAAATATTTTTGTTTAATTTTGTAAAAACTGCAGCATAAATTATTGGTGGAAGAAAAATAAATGCTGACAACATTCTCCAGGGAAATTGGATGTTACTTAAAATATTTATTTTTTCATAAAAAATATTTGAGTATGAAGAAATAAAGAAAATAATTAGAACCGAAGATAACATTCCAAATTCTAGAATCCCAATACTTCTGTCTTTCTTAAGCCATTTAAATAAAATTAAACCAATTCCAAAAAGTAATGAAGCAAATTCAATTATTCCTGGAAAAATTATATGACCTCTTGGAAATACTTCAGAATTTGTAAAATATTTCCAGTCAAATTTTAAATAATCAAAAGCACCTAAAAATGAGTTTGGAGTTAGATGATTTCCCACGCCATAATAAAAATATTTTATTTCTAAATTTAATGGCAATAAATAATAGCTAGCGAGTCCTATTCCCAAAAATGAAAACATTCCAATTAAAATAATGTCTTTTATTTGATTTAAGGAAACTAAATCTTTAATCTTCTTGTCCTGAACTAATAAAAACGCTAGATACGGCAAATAAATAAATGAATAAATCAGAAGCATCATTGGGTGATTTAATGCAAGAAGAAATAATGAGATAGAGGTAATAAAAAGACCTGCTATTTTTCTTTTCTTAATAAATAAATACATGCCAATTAAAATTAGTGGAAGAAAAGTGGCTGCAAATATTTCTGGCATTGCTCCTCTTATATAAAAATTAATTATCTTGTAAGTTGTAAAAGTATAAAGAACTATTCCGGCAATTGAAGGGAGTGGCTTAAAATAAAGTCTTAAAAATGCATAGAAAGATAACGAAGAAAGACTTATGCCTAAAAAGGAAACTATTTTATATGCATTTTCAGGAGCAAATCCCAGGAGCATAACAGTAGCACCCAGATAATTCGTTAATTGATGCGCAACAAGCCCCATAGGCAGCCCATAATTACCAATTCCACTATTCCAGACCACTGGAAAATCCCCAGCTTTTAGAGCTAGAAAAAATTGTGCCATATTGGTAATATGATATGGAGCATCAAAAGAAGCTAATCGTGCGGGAGATAAAAATAAGTCAAATACGAAAAAAACTGATAGAATAAAAATGGCAGCTGAACCAAAAATATCGGCTCTTGATAACCTCACAAGGTTATTATAGAAAGAAATGAATAAAAAACAAAGTATCTTTCTAAAGTTAGATAATCCAATATATTTTCTAGCATTCCTGATGATAGTAATTACGATTTGCTTCGTAATTTTTACACCCCGGGTTTCTTCGCTTATCTTCTCTCAAAAAAGAGATATGACATATAACTCCTTTGTTTCTAAAACTCAGAACAATCAAAAGCTAGATCCGCAGGAATTCTGGAAATTTAGAGAATTCTATTCACCAGGATATTTTGAGTTAAAAGATCAAGGTCTTGAGAATTCTGATGTTCAATCAGCTGTTGATGAGATAGGCCTCACTCCAAAGGGTGTTACCTACACGTCTCTATTTAGAGCTAAACACTCAATAAGCTTAGATGGAATAACAGAATCTAATTCCCTAGATGAAATCATTGACACAAAATCTCTTGAAAACATTACATTTCAAAACGAAAACTCTGTGATATTAACAAATAATATGAATCAGAAAATTATAATTTTTCTACTCCCAGTTTCAGAAATGAAAAAAGCTAATGGATTTTTTGAATATGATGGAAAAGATAAAGAGCTTCTGGAAAATAAAAACTGGTTTAACATAACTATGCTTAAAGATTAAAATGAAGTTTTCAAAGAAAATCTTGTTTACTTACATTTTATATCTCCTCTCTACAACACTTGTTTTCCTAAACACAAACTCCTGGGAAATAATGAATAAACCCTTAAAGCCTTTTTTTCATGACAGTGATATTAGCTATAAAATAGTTGGCTCTCTAGCGCTTGATCCAAACACTGGGCAAACCTGGATCCCTAGGGCTTTTCATAATAAAATTTCAATGAGCTTTGATACGTTTACAAATTCTTTATTCCAGTCGATTGATCCAGTATTTCTATTTTCGCTTTCAAAAGACTCTCCACTCTACTCAGGCCCAACTGATGTTAAAATGCTTTTCCCAATTGAACTCCCCTTATTTATATTGGCGCTTATTTATATAGTGAGAAATTGGAAGCCAGGAAAAGATAAATATTTTTATCTATTCTTATTTTTCCTATTTTCTTTAATAGTCGCAGGATTCTTTATTCATCCACTTCATCCACTAAAACTTCTGCCAATTGTAATCGTCACTAGAACCATATTATTCCTAGGAATTTCTGATTGGGTCTTAAATCAAACATGGGCAAAAAAATATTTTTCATAATTTTAATAATAGTAGGAATTTTCCTGCGCTTCTATCAAATCCATAAAATTCCTGCTGGTCTTTTCATGGATGAAGCCACAATCGCAGTGGACGCTAAATCAATTGCCCAGAGTGGATTTGATGAATACGAAAGAAGTTATCCGCTTGCTTTCGAAGCGCTTTCTGACTTTAGACCCCCAGGATATGTTTACTTAACTTCTCTAGCATATGAATTTCTTGGCCCAACAACTCTAAGCGTAAGAATAGTTTCACTTCTTTCTTCAATACTGGGTATTTTTCTCCTAGGCTACTTCACAAAACTTTTATTCCCTAAAAAGCAACTACTTCCGTTTATCTCCATGGCTGTTCTTTCTGTTTCCCCATTCCATATTCATTTTTCAAGAATTGGATATGAAACCATGCTTGCGACAACTCTCATGCTTCTTTATTTCATCGCAATAATTCATTTGCTCAAAAAACCAAACCTTATCTGGATGATCGTTGGCGTTCTTTGTGCTGGAATTAGTCTTTGGACATATCCAGGCGCTAAATTTATCGTACCAATTGTTGCTTTAACTATACTTATATTAGGTATTTTCAACATTAACTTTGAGTTTAAGAGAAAAAACCTAATAATAACTCCGCTAATTTTTCTTGCAACAGCTGTTCTCGTCTATATCCCAGCTCTTCTTAATCCTATTTTTGATAAAAGACCCATAAGCTACATTAAAGAAGGAACCGATGGCACGCTTTTGGGAATAATCACTAAAAAACCGCTTCTTATGCTAAATTCATGGCTTTATATGTTTGATTTTCAATTCTTATTTAAAAAAGGCGATCTATTCGCTTTTAGACATGGAACAAAAGAACAAGGACTATTCCTCTCAATATTTGCTATTCCTTTTATCCTGGGCATTCTAGCTGTCATCAGACGTTATTCAAATAAGTCTTTTTCAATTCCATTTCTCATCATTCTCACTTTAGTTATTGGCTTCCCATCAGCGCTAACTTCAAATACACCATATGGAACCAGGATTTTACCTATCCTAATTCCTTTTTCAATATTTATCGCCCTGGGAATAGACATATTGATTCAGAAAACAGAAAAAATTAAACCATTTATAAAAATTCCAGCGCATGTAACGGTAATTGTAATTCTCGTGTTCCAAATTTTTCTTTTTTATCATATTTATTTTGTTCATTTTAAAAAAACTTCTCTCCCGGAATTTCCAAAAGCTTCTCGAGATATGGCTCTATTCATTAAAGACTTTAGGATAAAAAACAAGCAAACCCCAATTTATTTTTTGACTGAAAGATCATGCAGACAGTGGGCACATGATGATCTTCATTTCTGGTATTTTGCGGATTTAGATAATGCTGAAATGGTTAAATGGAACAATAAATTTAGAGAGATTAGATACAATAATGGCAGTCCGTTTGATAATTACGACGCCGCTACAATCCCATCGCACACTTTTGAAAATATCCATCTTTATCCGGGCTATGAAGCTGTAGAAAATTCAGCAAAAAATTCACTTATCGTTAGATGCGGCCTGCATCTAAAAGATATTGATGAAAGTAAAGAAGAAATAATTAAAATATTTTATATGTATGAGGATGAAATGAGAGATGCGTATTATGTAATTACAAGAAAACTTTAAGGCTTCGCAATCACTATCGCTGTTTCTCCATTTAAATAATTAATAGTTTTCAAGATTTGCCCATTTCCGATATCCCTAGCTCTACCCACAAACAATGTCTCTTTTAAGTTCTGGTCATTTTTCCAGTCTATCTCTCTAAACTCAAATTTATCAAAGTTGTGATTTTGAGCTGTTGTTTTCGCATTTTGAAACTCACGGGGTGTATATTTTAGATAAAATAAAAAGAAAATGTACGATTGATCCAAAGGCACTTCATTTGATATGACAATCTTCTGATATTTATCCTGTTGGGAAGAAACATATTCTACTGCCTCCTTATATCCATATTGCCAGTATTTTGAGTAATAATAATTTTGCTGTGAGAAGTATTGATTTAAAAAAAATGTAAAGCTAAACAGAGCAATCAATATTCCAAGACCTATAATCACATTTCTAACTGGGGATATTTTTATAAAACTTTTTAACCAGAGATAAAATGAATAAATTCCAAGTGCCACGAATATTTGATAAGTAGGGAGAAAATTTAAAGTTCTTACAGCGTGTGGAACATCATTTGTTACAGCCGCGGGAATTGGAGAGATGAGAAACCAGGAAAAAATAAATAACTTTGTTTTTCTGGAAAATTTTCCAAAGACCAGATAGTATAATCCCATCAAAAGAAATGGCAATTCGAAAAGATATAAAAGCCCCATATTTGGCGCGTGATGACGAGGCAGATCACCTTCTGTAAATAACCAGTTAGGATTAAAATGTGATAAATAAGCTCCAATTGATTGCCTTACATAAACGGCCCGCCTGTTATCGAAAACTAAACCTATGTAATCATTATTTTCTTTATCTATGCTTACTCTTTCAGCAGTATGGGAGAAGAATTTACTTTCTGCAATAAAGCTAGTTGATCGCGCTCTATTAAGACTCTGGGGATTTCTAATCATAGAAAATAAAAGAGGCGCTACAACCAAAAATCCAATAATAAAAAACGGTACAAAATATTTTCTGCCAATTCCGCTTAGTTCTTTTCTGAAAATTAAAACTAGACTTAACATAAAAAGTGGAGCAAATATTTTTTCACTTTGATAAGCGTAAATTGATAATCCGCTTGCGATTGCGGAGGCAAACAAAAGATACGGACGCTTTAAACCTTTTACAAACAAATAGGCAGTTAAAATGTTTAGAAATACTCCTAGGTTTGCTTCAAATGCCGTGCGAGAAAATTGAATATGCCAAGGAGAAATCGCTAAAACAAATGCCGAAAGTAAAGCTATCTTTTCATTCTTAAACAATTCCTTAACTAGAAGGAATGTTAAGAGAATTGAAATTATTCCAATTACAGCTGATGGAAATCTTATGGCAAACGTAGAAACATCAAATAAAAATACAGATGGTATAGCTAAATATGCATAAAGAGCTGGCTTATAATCTCCAAACGACTTTAGAGTTGTTGGTAGAAAATTACCATACTCATCCCGTCCAGTATTTAAAATTGAATATGCATTATAAGCTAGGGAAGCCTCATCCCAATCAGGACTAATTGGAACATTTCCCAATTGCCAAAATCTTAGAGCAAAAGCTATAACTAAAATTAAAATTAGAAAAAATTTAGTTTTGTACATAGGCTGATAACATAGGTCTTCCATCTGGTAGACCAAACTTTTTTAGGACTGTCACATTCTCGGGAATCTTATCCCATCTTTCTATATGAATACTATTTTCCGAACCCCTTGAATTATTAAAAACGTATTTTCCTATTTTATTAACGTGAACAAATCCAAAGACATCTCTTTCAATTTCTGAATTCTCTCTATAATATTTTGGATCTATTTTATTATGAAATAAATAATAAATATGAGGCCTTCCTAATTCATCGGTGAAATAAATATTTTCATACTGATCCTCTACTTCATTTAAATATTTAAAAGCCTCTTTATATCCATAATTCCAATCAGGTGCAGATTCCCTGCCATAATGAGCGTAGTAAGAATGGAGAAAATAAAATACATTAACAAAAAGCAAAAATAAAACTGAAACATATATTCCTGAAATCATTTGTGGTTTTAGTCTAGTTTTAAGTTGATCAATAAAAAATACAAAGCCTAAGGCTGTCAGGATCTGAAAAGTTGGAAGAACAGTCTCAATACGAAGCGCATGTGGAGTTTCTCTGGCTGTTGCTGCAGGAATAATTCCTAACAAAAGCCATATTGGAATTAACCAATAATAACCTTCTTTTTTTCTGAATAATATGAATGCGCCAATTATTAAAAATGGCAAATCCCAAATAAAAAGCTGTCCAATGTCTTGAGTTGAAAACTTAGGATTTCCATCTCCTTTTATAAACAGAAAACTTGAATTTAAATTATCTAAATAGTGTTTCGCAAATTCTGTTCCGTAAAAAACTCTTCTGTTGTTAATTATTTTTGACCAAAATGCATTATCATCATTTTCTATGGATTGATTAGCGGTTTTTACAATTTCTGGGTTACTGAAGATATTTACTTCTTGATACCTTAATTTTGCTTGTGGAGAAATAAGAAAAGGAATTAGGGGAAGGAGTAAAATCAAACCGAAAACTGCTGATACGATAACCTGTTTTTTTGCTTTAAAAAGTTCTTTTCTAAAACCTAATAACAAAATCAAACCGATTAGCGGCACAAAGACTCTTGCAGTATTAAATACATAAAAGGAAATAGCAAATGATACTACGGACAAAACTAAAAACCACATATTCTTATTTATTGCGCGTAAAAACAGAGTTATTCCTAAAACTATAAAAAATGTAGAAACATTTGCTTCAAAAGCGGCCCTAGAAAGCATAATATGCCAAGTAGAAATACTTAAAAATAATGTAGAAAACAATGCAAGCTTCTCTTTATTCTGATTTTTTGGAAAAATTTCTTTTACAAAAAAATAAGTCAAAAAGATTGTAAGAAATCCAAATAAAGCTGATGGAAACCTAGTGGCAAATTCATTAAGTCCCAAGAACTTTACAGGCAAACTAGAAAGATATGCATAGACCGGAGGCTTAAAATCACCAAACGACTCTATATACTTGTAGGGAAATCTTACTCCAAATTCATCCCTTCCATCAATTCCTATAGAATACGCATTATAACCCCAGGCCGCTTCATCCCAATTCAGAGACATAGGTATGTTTCCAAGTTGCCAAAATCTTAATACAAATCCAATCACTAGAATAATTGTCAAAAAAATAATATTGCTTCTTTTATCTCGGAGAAATTTATTAAGAAATTCTTTTGGCATAAAGAATTAGTCTACGAAGCGGTATTTTAAAAGTGTCCAAAGCGCAATTGAACCATCATGAAATGTTCTTAATTTTTTCCCTTCACTGTAATCCCTGGGAACAGTAGTAATTGGTATTTCTAGAATCTTAAACCCTGCTTTTAATAATTTTGCTGTAATCTCAGGCTCAAAATCAAACCTTCTCGCATTTAATTTAAACTTTTTACCAACTTTAGTTGGAAAAATTTTATAACAGGTCTCCATATCAGTTAACCAACTTCCATATAGTAAACTTGTAATTAAACTTAGACTTCTATTTCCTAAATAATGAAGCAAAAATCTTCCCGTTCTCTCTTCTTTTTTCATATGCGGAAGCCTCTTAAGCCTTGTTCCAAACACAACTTCAGCTTTTTTATCTAAAATAGGCTCCATGAGTATTGGGATAAAATTCGGATCATATTCTAAATCTGCATCCTGAATAATAATATAGTCTCCTGTCGATTCATCTATTCCTCTTTTTATTGCAGCGCCTTTACCCATATTCATCGGCTGCTTATAAAGTTTAAATCCGTCTTTGGGAAGAAGATCTAAAGTCCCATCAGTTGATCCATCATCAACAACTATAATTTCAGTTTCTACATTTTTTATCTTAACAGCCTTAACTCTTTTAATTATTTCAGCGATTGTCTTTTCTTCGTTAAAAACTGGAATTATAATTGATAGTTTCATAGCGTCTTATATAGAAAATAATTCGATTTTTGATATATTAACTCGATGTTTTCGAGCTTATCAAAACATGGAGTTTTCTTCAAGTCTAAAATGTAAAAAGCATTAATTTGCTTTAGTCTTTTACTAAAATCTGCTTCTAAATCCCCACCATCCTGACATCTTGCAAGTAAATCATTTATATCCCCTACATTCTTTTTCCTAGTCTTGATCTCCTCATCAATTCCGCCAAATTCCATTAATTCCGGCTCAAAATATACAGAATGCTCAGATAGTCCTGATATTATTGGCGCAAGATAAGGCGCCTGGTAAATATCACCATTTTTTTCAACGTTTAAAATCAGAATGCTTTGATCTTTAGGAATTTTTGAAAGCTCCCTTGAAACCTCTACTAAATTTAAATCAATTTTATATGGATTATTTGAATACAACCCTAAAAGTCTTAAATTATCCGGCAGACTTAACAAAATAATTCCTAAAAGTATTACGGCAAGCTTTATGTTATTAATTTTTCCTAGAACACTAACCAATGAATAAGCAGTCGGAATTAAAAGTATAAAATATCCAATCCACAGAAATTGGAGAACTACAAAAACAGCAGTGCTTTGAATAAAAAAACTAGGTATTAAAAAACTAAGTAAAATTAAAAATCCCCAGAACATATTTTTTTCCGTATATAAATTTTTATCCAAAAGCTTCTTAAGATGAATAAAATTAATTAATCTCAAACCAAGACTTGGGAGATAAAATATTGGAAGAATTAAAATAAATTTATAAAAAATTATTTTTAAATAATTATTATGTGCCTCAAAAACCAAAAGCCTTTGGTACCATTCAAGACCATAGTTTGCAGAAATACTTTCTAAGAAATGCCTATATAAAAGATTTGGGGCAAAAATTAATCTCCCCGAACCAAAATTAATAGGCAAATATGTTATTGCCATAATCGTTCCCCCAATAACGATAACCGACAAATATTGAATGTCTCTTTTTCTAATTAAATTAATTAGAAAAATTATAGCAAGACTTAAAAATGCTAAAAAACCAGTATAGATCTTAATCATTGGAAGTACGCTTATAACAATTGCACTTAAAAAAAATGAATATTTAGTCTTAGCAGAAAAAACTAAAATATAAAAAGCAAATAATAAAGATACAGATAAAATTACTGAAGGGTCAACTATATTTGCAATTGTTTGGACAATTCCTGGATCATATAAAAGCTTATCCGGAAAAACAAATCTAGAAAAACTTTGAGCAAAATAA
>CAYILI010000002.1:0-45319 GCA_964364105.1 uncultured Gammaproteobacteria bacterium
ATTTTTGTATAAACACGAACTGTGTCTCCAACTCTGAAATCAATAGTTGTAATCATAGGTGTCTATTATAGCCTGAAACTTCTATTTTTTCAATCTGCTTACTGCGTCAATAAATCCCAGGAATAACGGGTGGGGTCTTAGAGGTCGGCTTTTGTATTCGGGATGACCCTGTGTACCCATGTAAAACGGATGCTGAGAAGAAGGTAATTCAATAATTTCTACCAAACCTTCCTCAACCGATCTTGCTGAAATAACAAATCCTTTTTCTTCAAACTTTTCTAAATAATCATTATTAAATTCAAATCTATGTCTATGACGCTCTGATGTCAAACCTTTTGATTTATCAATAAAGTCGTCATATTTGTCATAAAGTCCATATGCCTTTGTACCGGACTTAACAGTTGCCTGCCAAGATCCTAATCTCATTGTGCCGCCGTAAGCCCTTCGCTCCATGATTTCTTTTTGTTTTGGCATAAGATGAATCACTAAGTTTGATCCTTTTTCATCATTTTCCTCAGTATTTGCATCTTTTATGCCCAACACATCTCTTGCGTATGAAATTACCGCCAGCTGCATACCATAGCAGAGTCCAAGATATGGAATTTTTTTATCCCTTGCATATCCGGCAGTTTTTATCATGCCTTCTGCGCCTCTTAAACCCCAGCCGATTGGTACAATAATACCATCCGGATTTCCGATCAGCTTTTCTAAATCTGCATTATCTTCCGCTTTTTGCGCATCTATCCAATGAGTTTTTACAGGTACTCCAAGCTCATATGAGGCGTGATCTATTGCATCAAAAAGCGCAGCGTAGCTATCTCTCAGCTGATAATCACCTGTTCCAAAATATTTACCGATTATTGCAACTTCTACGTGGTCTTTCTTTTCTTTAACAGCTTTAACTTTTTCAACAAATTTTTTCCAATCTGAAAGATTTGATTCACGGACCGTAAGATTTAAGCTCTCAAGAATTTTCTTTCCTAACCCTTGCTCCTGCAAAATTAGAGGAACTTGATATACGGACGGGAGATCAGGACTGGAAATAACCTTTTCAGGGCTTACATTACAAAATAGAGCAAGGCGGTCCCGTCTTCTCTGATCTAAAAACTTTTCAGATCTGCAAATTATAAAATCTGGCTGAATTCCTAAAGAATTAAGAGTTCTTACAGATAGTTGTGTAGGCTTGGTTTTAGGCTCTCCTAAATGTGCGGGGGTCGGAACATAGCTTACATGAACATGAATCACGTCTCCCGGATTTTGTAATGTCATAATCCTGCTTGCTTCGTAGTAGAAAACGTTTTGATATTCCCCTGCGGTCCCTCCAAGTTCAATAATTACAATATCAGCATCTTTTTTTTCAGCTAAACTTTTAATCCTCCGGGTAATCTCATCAGTTATATGGGGTATTGCTTCTACGTCTTCCCCGTCATATTCAAATCTTCTTTCTTTGTCAATTACAGTTGAGTAAATATTCCCCATTGTGACAAAGTTGTCTTTACCCATATCTTCATTTAGAAATTTTTCATAAGTTCCTATGTCCATGTCTGCTTCAGTTCCGTCTTCGCAAAGAAATGTATCACCGTGTTCAATGGGGTTAATTGTACCTGCGTCAAGATTGAGATAATTTTCAAATTTTAAAGGAGAAACGTTGTATCCTGCAGATTTGAGTATGAGAGAGAGGGATGCTGAGGTGATGCCTTTTCCGATACCGGAGATGACTCCGCCGGAGACAAAAATGTATTTTACCCTTTTATTTTTGTTATTACTATCGGGCACGATTAATACTATCAAATTCCGTGCTTGTAGTCAAATTCAGTCGATCCCGTGTTATAATTTTAACATTGCGGGATTGGTTCAGTGGTAGAATATTTCCTTCCCAAGGAAGAGACGCGAGTTCGATTCTCGTATCCCGCTCAAGCTATTGCGCTTTTGGGATTATGAGCTTCATACCTGGAGCAATATTATCAGGATTATTTTCTAAACCATTTGCTTTTGCTATATCGATCCATCTAAATCCATCGCCGTAAAACTTAACTGCTACATCCCAAAGTCCTTCTCCTTCTTGAAGCGTATAGGTCATTTCATTAACTGGAGCTTCAAGTTGTGGAATATCCTTTTCGCTAATCGTTGGCGTTGTTCCCTCAAGACCACTTTCTTTAATGAATAAGAAAAATACTACTGAAATTCCAAGAACGACGACTGCCCCTAAGATTAATGAAATATAAGATTCACCTAGTTTTAGCTGTGAGGAAATATCTTTTGCGAATTTATTTTGAGAAGTTCTGACTTCTATTTTTTCAGAAGCCTTAAGATTTTTTCTGGAAACTTTTTTTGTAGATCTTTTTTTTATTACCATGATTACATTGATAATCCAAGTATATCACATTAGTCAATAGACGCCCAATTGCGAGAAATTCCCTCTTCTGCTAAAATACATGATCAACCATTAGCTATAAGCAATTAGCCATTAGCGAAATGGGGTGGTAGCTCAGTTTTGGTTAGAGCGCTTCCCTGTCACGGAAGAGGTCGCGGGTTCGAGTCCCGTCCACCCCGCTACATTCAGCTCGCTTCGCCACAATTAGTTTACATAATTGTGGCAGGCTCGTGAACGTAGCTAGCCTCAGTTATTATAGCCATTTCCAAATACTCCACATGTTGCAGTTTGCGAGCATGAATTGTAGCCCGCAACAAATCATCTCGCACCACTCATGATTGTTGTACACTAGCTTTGTGTATTATTTCTACATTCTCCGAAGTTTGAAAAACAAAAAACTTTACCTTGGCTTCACTCCAAATTTAAGAGAACGAGTTAAATCCCACAACGATGGAGAAAACAAAGCAACAAAACCATACGCTCCGTACGAATTAATCTATTATTCAGCGTTTAAAAATAAAACTGATGCAATAAATTGCGAAAAATATTTCAAAACAACAGCTGGCTGGAAAAGATTAAATGCAATGCTTGAAAATTATCTTAATAAAAAGAAAAGTAATTTAGAAGTTTAACTTAATTTAATTTGGTGGTATTATCTTTTTGTGACTAATAAAGAAATTGCGCAGCTTTTCAGAGACGTAGCCGCTTCTTACTCCATAAAAAATGAGGCAAAATTCCGCTTCCAAATGCTCGCCTACATAAATGCAGCTGACGCAGTCGAAGGTCTTTCACTCCAAGTAAATGATTTATATAAGGAAGGGGAATTAGACCAAATTCCTGGAGTTGGGCCTACGATTAAACAGAGACTTGAAGAACTTCTTGAAACTGGTAAAGTAAAACACTTCGAAGAAGTAATGAGTGGAATTCCCTCGCCAGTTTTTCTACTTATGAAAGTGCCAAGTATTGGCCCTAAAAAAGCATATAGGCTTGCTACAGAATTTAAGTTAAATAAAAATGAAACTGCGATAGAGGATTTAAAAAAGGTTGGAAAGGCTGGAGAAATTGCAAAACTTGAGGGTTTTGGAGAAAAATCTCAAGCAGACATTCTCCAAGCTTTAGAAGAATATAAAAAAGGTTTTGGTAAAACTACTAAAATGCTCCTTCCTTATGCAGGTGAAATCGCAGGGGAAATGATTGCATATTTAAAATCAGATAAAAACGTAAAAGAAGCGATGCCCTTGGGCTCTTTGAGGCGAAGAAAGCCACTCGTTGGCGATATCGATATCGCAGTGATATCAACTAATCCTGAAAAGACAATTGATCATTTCGTAAAATACCCAAGATCTAGCCGAATAATTGAAAAGGGCCCAAGCGGCTCCTCATTACTAACCACAGGAGGCGCACAAATTGATCTTTTAGTTTTAGAGCCAGATCAATGGGGCTCACTTCTTCAACACTTTACGGGAAGCAAGGATCATAATGTTCATCTCAGAGAATATGCTCTTAAGAATGGTCTTTCTCTAAATGAAAAAGGGATAAAGAATGTAAAAACAGAAAAGCTTGAGAAATTTTCAAAAGAAGAAGATTTTTACAAAAAACTCGGAATGGACTTCATTCCGCCAGAAATGCGAGAGGATACGGGCGAAATAGAACTAGCATTGCAGCATAAACTACCTAAGATTATTGATGTGAAAGATATAAAAGGAGATTTCCATCTTCATTCAAGTTTTCCGGTTGAACAATCTCATGACCAGGGACAAAGTTCAATTGAAGCAATGACGCTTAAAGCGAAAGAGTTGGGATACGAATATTTAGGTTTCTCAGAACACAATCCCAGTCAATCAAAACACACGAAGTCTCAAATTGTTAGTCTAGTTAAAAAAAGAAATGAGGAAATAGAGCGGATTTCAAAAAAACTAAAACTTCCTATTTTTAAATTAATGGAAACAGATATTTTGCCAGATGGATCCCTAGCATTGCCAGATGAAGCTCTCGAGATTCTTGATGGCTCAATCGTTTCTATTCATAGTGTTTTTAAGATGGATAAGGACACTATGACGAAAAGAATTATAAAAGGTCTTTCACATCCGAAAGCGAAAATCCTAGCTCACCCAACTGGAAGATTACTAAACGAGAGAAATGGTTACGAAGTAGATTTTGAAAAATTATTCAAGTTTTGCCGAGAAAATAATAAAGCACTCGAGATTAATGCATACCCAAATAGACTAGATCTTGAAGGGCCAGTTATCAGAATGGCAATTGAAGCTGGCGTTAAGCTAACAATTGATACTGATTCACATGAAGTTTCTCAAATGGAATTAATGCCATACGGAGTTTTTCAGGCGAGACGAGGCTGGGCAAAAAAATCTGACATAATTAATTGCCAAAAATCAGAAGTTGTTGTAGAATGGTTTAAGTCATGAATATAACAATAATTATTGCAGTAGTAATTGGAGCACTAGTTCTCTTCGGGTTGTATTTATACAACTCCCTTATCGCAGCAAAGCTCAGGGTAAATGAAGCTTTTTCTCAAATTGATGTTCAATTAAAAAGAAGAACTGATCTTATTCCTAACCTAATAGAAACAGTTAAGGGTTATGCTAAGCAGGAAAAAGACGTATTTACAAAAGTAACTGAACTTAGATCTGACCTCATGAACGCAAAAACTCCAGAAAAGAAAGCAGAAGCTAATAACATGCTTACTGACGCATTAAAATCAGTTTTCGCAGTTGCAGAAGCATATCCACAACTCAGATCAAGTGAAAATTTTAAAGCTCTCCAGGATGAACTGTCAGATACAGAAAATAAAATTGCTTACTCAAGACAGTTTTATAATTCAAATGTTTTGGACTTTAACACAAAGCTTCAAATCTTCCCAAACGTTCTTTTCGCTAAGATTTTAAATTTTAAACCTGCACAGTTCTTCGGAGCTACAGAAACCGAGCGAAAAAACGTTAAAGTGTCGTTTTAACGACATCCTGAGCTTGTCGAAGGATCCAGTAACCAACAGGAAAGATTCTTCGTTTCACTCAGAATGACAAACCTATTATGAACATCTACGGTGCTATTTCAGCAAACAAGTGGAAAACTTGGATTATCATGTCTTTATTTGTGGTTTTTATTGCCACATTAGTTTATGCTATGAGCAAGGCATTTGGACTTAGTGCACTTTCATTAACAGGCATTTCCCTAATAATTGCAGGCGTAATGAGTATTGGAAGTTTTTATTACTCAGATAAACTGGTAATAGCAACATCTGGTGCAAAACAAATTAAAAAAGAAGACTATCCTAAGTTTTATAGAACTGTAGAGAACCTTGCGATAGGCGCAGGACTCCCCCTTCCAAAAATATACGTAATAAATGACCCTTCTCCTAATGCTTTTGCAACAGGCAGAGATCCAAAACATGCTGTAGTTGCAGCGAGCACAGGACTCTTAGACATAATGACTGATACTGAACTAGAAGGAGTTATCGCGCATGAACTTTCGCATATCAAAAATTACGACATCAGACTCGCTGGAGTCATAGCAGTTTTGGTAGGATTTGTAGCTATTCTTTCAGACCTGTTTATTAGAATGACTTTCTTTAGAGACTCTGACGACAACAAAGGAAATGCGATATTTTTAGTAATTGCTATAGTTCTTGCAATTCTTTCTCCAATCGCAGCCTCTTTAATTCATCTCGCAGTTTCCAGAAAAAGAGAATTACTAGCTGATGCTTCAGGCGTTCTTTTAACAAGATATCCCGAGGGGCTTGCTTCAGCCTTAGAAAAGCTTAAAAATGACCACACTCCTCCAAAAACAGCCAGCAATGCTACAGCACATTTATTTATAGAAAACCCATTTGATAATAAAAAGGTGAAGAACATGTTTACAGGTCTATTTAATACTCATCCACCCCTTGAGGAACGGATTAAAATTCTCCGCTCAATGTAATGCAGGTATCCGTCTGAGCTTGTCGAAGGATCTACACATTGTCATTCTGAACTCGCTTGCAGTGAGCTTGCCGAATCTGTTTCAGAATCCCCTTCAAAATGCTAGAATCAAACTATGCTCAATTTATTTCTCATTTTTTTTGGTAAAATGTTTATTAACCTTAGTCGTCTTTTAAACCTGGGAAACGGATCCACCTGGCCAGGCCACATCGCTTTAAAACTAAATCAAAATTTTATACGGCAAATGCTAGCTTCCCACCCCAAGGGTGCAAAGCTAAAGATTGTAATTATTGCAGGAACCAATGGTAAAACCACCACGGGAAGACTTATTACCTCAGTTATAAGAGAAGATGGAAAATCCTATCTACAGAATAAAGCTGGAGCAAATCTGCTTAACGGTCTCGCATCTACCCTTATAAAAGGCGCTAGCCTTCCAAGGCCTGGCCTTGGAAGGCTAAACGTCAATTATTTGATTTTTGAGTGTGATGAATACGCTTTGCCTGAAGTTATTGATCAAACAAATCCCAATTATATAATATGCCTCAATCTTTTCAGAGACCAATTAGACAGATACGGCGAGATTGATTCAATAACAAAAAGGTGGTCCGATTCGTTCAAGAATCTAACTTCGAAGACTACGCTTATTTTAAACTCAGATGATCCTCAAGTTTCATATCTTGGCAAAAATACAAAGGCCCTCGTTAAATACTTTGGGCTCTCAGAGATCGGTGAAAAAAACACCAAACATGGCGCCGATTCAATTTATTGCCCGAAATGCTCTGCAAATCTTGAATTTGAAAAAGTATTTTTTTCTCATCTTGGTATTTGGAAATGTCCAAAATGCAAGCTAAAACGCCCCACCCCGGATCATGACAAATCAAATACCTATCCCCTCCCGGGAACATATAATAAATATAATACGATCGCTGCATCTTTAGTTTTAAGTCTTGAAGAATTAAAAGAAGAAGTAATAAGAGACGCATTTAATAGGTTTTCTCCAGCTTTTGGAAGAGGTGAAAAAATAATTTATAAAGGAAAACATATCCAAATTTTTCTATCTAAAAATCCTACTAGTTTTAACGAATCATTAAGCACGGTTAAAGAGCTTGGAGGGAAAAATCTTGTAATTCTTTTAAACGATAAGATCCCAGATGGGCTTGATGTGAGCTGGATTTGGGATATAAATTTCGAAGAAATTTTAGAAAAAGATATGAATATTGGAATTTCAGGTGACAGAACTTATGACATGGCTGTGAGACTTAAATATGCGGGATTTTTTGCTCATCATAATGAAAACGCTGAAACAATAATTGATAAGATGCTCGACTCCTTAGAAGCAGATGAAACTCTCTACTTCTTGCCAAACTATTCAGCTATGCTTGATATTAGAAAATTATTAACAGGTAGAAAAATACTATGAAACAAAAATTAACTATCGGCTGGTTATATCCAGAACTCATGAATATCTACGGAGACAGAGGAAATATTACTACTCTAATAAAACGCTGTGAGTGGCGAGGAATAAAAGCAGAGGTTGTCGAATTAAACCCAGGGTTTGACCATAAGCAATTAGCCATGTGCCATTTGCTAGTTATGGGAGGAGCACAGGACAAACAGCAGTCAATTGTTAACGAAGACTTGAGACGCCATCATAAAGTTCTTTCTGAAATGATTGACAATGGCACACCAGGGCTTTTTGTTTGCGGAGGATTTCAGTTCTTAGGAAATTATTATAAAGAAGCAGATGGAACTATTATTGATGGTTTGGGAATATTTGATTTAAATACCCAGAATCCTGGAGAAAATGAAGAGAGACTTATTGGAAATATAGCGATAAAACCAAACATTGACGGAATCGACAAACCAATTGTTGGTTTTGAAAATCACGGCGGCAGAACTATACTTGGTGCTAACGTAAAACCTTTGGGAACGGTAATCAAAGGCCATGGAAATAATGATGACGGGACAGAAGGGGCTATTTACAAAAATAGTTTTGGAACATATCTACATGGACCAATTCTTCCTAAAAATCCACATTTCACAGATCACATATTAAAGCTTGCTCTTAAGACAGACGAACTTGACCCTCTTGACGACAATATTGAAAACCAGGCCCACTCCCACGTCTTAAAAATCCTCGGTGTCTGATATATCGATGTATCGATATATGATGCAATAATTGCGTTTGTTGAATAGGAAGAGCTCTTAGAATATAATTAAGCTCATGAATCCCGTTAGAAAAATTTATTACTGTCAATACAATTTAAATTTAAGACTGCAAGCTGTGAAGGAGGATTTCTAACGGGATGAAGCTTGACGTAAAACACATTGCTAAATTAGCAAATTTAACTCTTTTTGAAGAAGAAGAAAAAAAGTTTGAAAAACAGCTAGAAGAAACTGTCGAATACATTGAGGGATTAAGTGAAGTTGATACTACTAATATTGAGCCAACTTCTCAAGTTACAGGACTTGAAAATGTCACAAGAGAAGATGAAATCTCCCCCTCTCTTTCCCAGGAAGACGCATTAAAAAACGCTAAATCAACTCACAAAGGATATTTCAAAGTGAAAGGTATTCTTAACAATGAATAATTCCTCAACTTTCTATATAGTTAGACATTCTGAAACGGATTGGAATGTAAAACATCTTATGCAGGGACATTCAGATTCAGAACTGACATCAAAAGGAATAAAAGATTCAGGAAAATTAGCAAGGAAATTTAAGTCAATTAATTTTGATTTAATATTTTCTTCAGATCTATCAAGAGCTAGACGAACAGCTGAAGCAATTTCTTTAGAAAGAGATATTGCATTAAAAACAACAGAACTCATAAGAGAGAGAAGATATGGAGAATTTGAAGGAAAACCAAATACTGAATATGAAGCCGTCAATGAGGCGCTTGATAAATTATCAGAAGAACAGAAATATACATACAAGCACTCACCAGGTATAGAAAGCGATGAAGAAGTGGTAAATAGATTTTTAACTTTTATAAGAGAGGTTGCTGTAGCAAATCCGGAAAAAACGATTCTTGCAGTTAGTCATGGAGGAATAATGCGGGCTTTTTTGAAGAAACTGGGTTTAAAAAATACTATTCGCGGGGGAATTAGAAATAATGCTTACATAAAGCTAGAAACTGATGGAGTTGAATTCGACATTAAGGAAACAAGCGGAATTACATTTTCTGATTAATATGTTAAATAAATTAAATCTCAAGCAAGCTAGAGAGGGACTAAGGAATAAAGATTTTTCCTCAGTTGAACTGACTAAAGCATGTCTTGAAAGAATAAAAGCAACTGACGACAAGCTAAATGCTTTCGTGACATTAACTTCAGATGAAGCGCTTAAGAATGCCGAAGCTGCAGATAAAATTTTAGCCTTCCAAGGCCAGGCCTTGGAAGCTAAACCACTATTGGGGATTCCAATTGCTATAAAAGATAATTTTTCAACTATGGGAATCAGAACTACAGCTTCAGCCAAAGTTCTCGATGATTACATTCCCCCATTTGACTCAACTGTTGTCAGAAAATTAAAAGATGCAGGAATTGTAATGCTTGGGAAAACTAATATGGATGCGTGGGCACACGGATCCAGCACGGAAACCTCTGACTATGGTTCTACAAAAAACCCTTGGAACACTAGTCATTTACCTGGAGGATCCTCTGGTGGCTCTGCAGCGTCAGTTGCCGCTAATCAATGCATAGCCGCAATCGGAAGCGAAACTGCCGGTTCAATTAGACAACCAGCATCGTGGTGTGGAGTCGTTGGACTGAAACCAACTTATGGCAGAGTCTCAAGGTATGGAGTTATTGCAATGGGTTCAAGTCTTGATTCACCAGGGCCAATTACAAAAACTGTTGAGGATTCAGCTCTACTTTTAGAAATATTAGCGGGTCAGGATAAATTGGATTCCACAACCTCTCCTAAGAATGTTCTAAATTACACGAAAAGCATGAAGTCAAATTTCAACGATTTAATAGTCGGAATTTCCGATGAATATTTTATAGACGGACTTGATCCTGAGGTTGAAAAAGCTGTAAAAGACGCTATTTTAAAACTGGAAAAAATGGGAGCGAGAATCGAGAAGATCAAACTGTTTGATCCTAAATATGCAATTGATGTCTATACAATTATTCAGCGCTCTGAAGTTTCGTCCAATTTAGCCCGATACGACGGAATTCGTTACGGAAAAGGAAGAGAAACTTTTGGTGAAGAGGCAAAAAGAAGAATAATGTTTGGAACGCACGCACTTTCTTCAGGATATTATGATCAATATTATAATAAAGCTTCAAAGGTTAGAAGCGTAATCATAAACGATTTCAAAAAAGCATTTGAAAAAGTTTCGGTTATAATTGCTCCAACATCTCCATCGCTCGCACTCCCAATCGGCTCAACTAAAAATCAGTCAATGTTTGGAGAATTAGCTGATGTTTTAGTGGAGCCATCTTCAATTGCAGGTCTATCTGGAATTAATATTCCAGTTGGTTTTTCATCCAATAACTTACCAATAGGCATGCAAATAATTGGTCCTCAGTGGGGAGAAGAAATAGTTCTTCAAACAGCTTATAAATACGAACAAGAGACTCAAAATGAAGATTGGAGAAAAAAAGAACCAGATTTATGATTTAAGATTTATGAATAAATATACGCCAGTAATCGGACTTGAAGTACATGTAGAGCTAAAAACAAAGTCAAAAATGTTTTGTGGATGTTCTTCAGATTATTTTGGCCAAGAACCAAATACTCACACTTGCCCAGTTTGTCTTGGTCTACCCGGAGCTCTTCCTGTCCCAAATAAAAAAGCGATTGAATGGTGTATTATGATCGGCCTTGCTCTAAATTGTAAAATCCCCGACTTCTCAAAGTTCGATCGAAAGAATTATTTTTACCCAGACTTAGCTAAAGGCTATCAAATCTCTCAATACGACCTCCCTTTTGCTGAGAAAGGATTTATAGAGCTTTCAAACGGCAAGACAATTGGCATAACCCGCGTTCACATGGAAGAAGATACTGGAAAACTTTCGCACGAAACAGTGAATGGTGAAAAAGTTTCTCTAATTGATTTCAACAGATCTGGAGTTCCACTTGTAGAAATAGTAACTGAGCCTGATTTTGATAACGCAGAGGATGTAAAAGAATACCTTCAGCGACTTCAACAAATAGTTAGATATCTGGAAGTCTCAGACGCAGACATGGAAAAAGGAAATATGAGGCTTGAACCAAATATTTCACTTCGCCGCGAAGACCAAACCGAGCTTCCAAATTATAAAGTAGAAGTAAAAAATATTAATTCATTTAACTTTGTGAGCCGTGCAATTGAATTTGAAATTAAACGTCATACCGAAATTTTAGATAAAGGTGAAACTCCAGCGCAGGAAACTCGCGGATTCGTAGAATCAAATAGCTCAACTGTCTCCCAAAGATCTAAAGAAGATGCAAAAGACTATAGATATTTTCCAGAACCTGATATTCCCCCGCTTAGATTTACCGAGGAATATATTGCAGAGATTGCTTGCCAACTTCCCGAACTTCCACATACAAAGATTAAAAGATTTATAGATACATATGCACTTTCCTCATATGATGCAGAGATTCTAACAAGAGACAGATTTACTGCAGATTTCTTTGATACTGCGGCAAATTTTGCTCAAGAACAAGGAATGAAAAGAAAAGAATTGGCAAATTACATTATTAACAAAAAGCCAGATCTTTCAAAAACTACACCAGAAGAACTAGTAAAAGCTGTCGCTTCTTCAAACCAAGTTGCGGATGTAGATGAAGCTAAATTAATTGAAGTAATTGATAAAGTTTTGTTAGAACAAGCTAAAGCAGTTGCGGACTTCAAAAGCGGCAAAGAAACCGTTATAATGTTCTTAGTTGGCCAAGTTATGCGCCAATTCCCTGAAAAAATTGATGCAGGGAAAGTTAAGGCGAGTTTACTCGCGAAATTAAAATAATATGCCAGACGGATTATCTCCCGAAATTAAAATAAGTAGAAATCCTCAAACTCAAGCACGGGTAGAAAACGTCAGAGATTCACTTCAACAAAAATTTCCTGAAGCTTCTGAACAACATTTAAATTTTCAAGCAAGATCAAAGGTTGCAAATGAAATGATGATGAGAATTGTTAGAAGAATGCTTGGAAAAAAAGCACAAAATGCCGAACAAAGAGCAGAAATAGCAGAAGAAAACTCCATGACCGACGCACTGACAGGATTAAAGAGCAGAAGATGGTACGACGAGCAGTTAGCAACTAAAATGGCAGCGCTACAAAGACACTCTTCTGAAAATCAGGGTTTCTATCTAGCTCTCTACGATTTAGATAACCTAAGACAATGGAATGATCATTTTGGTTATTCAGGAGCAAATGAGGTTCTTAAAAACGTAAAAAAAATAGGTACTAGACCAGGAGAAGATATCGCGAGAATTGGAGGCGATGAATTTGCTCAATTAATTAATTCTGGAACAAATGAAGAGGAAATACTTACGATAGTTAGGAGAAATGCGGATTCTTTTCATCAATCAGGAGAGGAGACAATTCCTGGACTTTCACTAAAAGAAGGAAGACCTACAAACTCACAACCTCCAACAGAATCTACCTTTTCTGTCGGAATGATAAGAGTAACTCCTGGAATGACCCTGGAAGGAATTCAAAAATTGCAAGAAACCGCTATTGCGAAGGCTAAACTACAAAAAGACTCTATCGCAATTTCTAGAGATGGGGTAACGGTAGAATTAGTTCCTAGACACGCTGAACCTACACCACAACCTGTTCAAATTTAATATGGCGGATTTTGTACACCTTCATAATCATTCAGAATACTCACTTCTCGATGGTTTATCAAAAATTGACGAAATGGTAGCGCAGGCTAAAGCCTTGGGCATGAAAGCCCTAGCGATTACTGATCATGGAAATCTTTATGGTGCAATTAAATTTTATAGAGCTTGCAAAGAGGCTGGCATAAAGCCAATTATTGGGTGTGAAATTTATATATCTCGTCGCACACGTCATGATAAAGAAGCTGGACTTGATTCTGATTCTAACCATTTAATTCTACTTGCAAAAAACGATACTGGCTATAAAAACCTGATGAGAATTATCTCTATCGCAAATCTTGAAGGTTATTATTACAAACCAAGAAGTGATATGGAGCTTCTCAAACAATACAGCGAAGGCTTAATCTGTCTTAGTGCGTGCGTAAATGGGTATGTTTCGGAACCGCTTCTCGAAAACCAGGAGGAAACAGCAGAAAAAAGAGCAAAAGCGCTTTCAGAAATTTTTGGAAAAGATAATTTCTACTTAGAAATTCAAAAACATTTAAACGTCAAAAAACAAGATGAACTTAATGAAAAACTTATAAAACTTTCCAGAAAACTGGGAATTCCGCTTGTTGCAACTAACGATAATCACTATGTAAAAAATGGAGACGCAGAAGCTCAAGAAGTACTTCTTTGTATTCAGACCCAATCTACATTAACCACTCCTAATAGAAAACTCTCCATGATTGACTCCCCTGACTTTTATATGAAGAGTTCTGAGGAAATGACTGGGCTATTTATCCAAACTTCAGATGCAGTTGAAAACACAGTCAAGATAGCCGATATGTGCGATTTAGAAATTCAGCTGGGAAAATGGATCATGCCTGTATTTGATGTTCCTGATAAAACATCTTCTGGAGATTATTTAAGAAAATTGGTAAATATTGGACTTAAGAAAAGATATGGAGAAATTACAGAAGAGACAAACAAACGAGCAGAGTACGAACTCTCAATTATTATTGGCAAGAAATACGAAACATACTTTCTAATCGTTGCTGACTTTGTGAGGTGGGCTAAATCTCAAGGAATAAGCGTAGGTCCCGGAAGAGGTTCTGCGGCTGGCTCTGTAGTATCATATGCGCTTGGAATTACTGACATAGACCCATTCTTTTTTAATCTTCCGTTTGAAAGATTTTTAAATCCAGACCGCCCATCAGCTCCTGATATAGATTTAGATTTTGCAGATACAAGACGCGATGAGGTTATTGAATATGTCACTAAAAAGTACGGTAAAGATAAGGTGGCTCAAATTATTACTTTTGGAACCATGGAAGCCAGGGGTTCAGTTAGAGATACGGGGCGAGCTATGGGAATGCCTTATTCAGGACCAGACAGAATTTCCAAAATGATCCCTCCAGGATGGCAAGGACATGCTATGACCTTGGATACTGCACTTGAACAAAGCCCTGAGTTAAAGATGGCTTACTCGACAGAGTCTGAAACAAAAAAACTTCTTGATTTAGCAAGAAAAACTGAGGGAGTAGCTAGACATGCCTCAGTACACGCCGCCGGGGTTGTGATCGCAGACAAACCCTTAACAGACTACACTCCCCTTCAAAAAGAAACGAACGGTGACAAGGTTATCACTCAGTATGACATGTACACAGTCGGAGAGGACGGAGTCGGGCTTTTGAAAATGGATTTTTTAGGACTTCGCAACCTAACCATTATTGAGGAGGCTTTAAACTTTATAAAAATAAATAAAGGAGTTGAAATTGACCTCTCCACCCTCCCTTTGGACGATAAGAAAACATACGACCTTTTATCAGAAGCAGAAACTACCGGAATATTTCAACTTGAATCAGCTGGAATGCGTCGGTACATTAAGGATCTGAAGCCCACTTCAATTTTTGATCTTATGGCCATGGTAGCGCTTTACAGACCAGGTCCTATGGCAAATATCCCTGAATTTATCGAAAGAAAAAGAGATTCTTCGAAAATTAAACTCCCGGATAAAAGACTTGAGGAGGCTCTTAAGCAATCTTACGGGATGCTTGTCTATCAAGACGATGTTTTGCTCACAACTATCGCCATCGCAGGCTATACATGGCTTGATGCAGATAAATTTAGAAAAGCGATGGGAAAGAAAATTCCTGCTGAAATGAAAAAACAAAAAGAACAGTTTATGACAGGTGCTGTCGCAAACGGATTATCTCAAAAAAAGGCAGAGTCTATTTTTAATCTTATTGCACCATTCGCAGGATACGGATTTAATAAGGCTCATGCCGCTTGTTATGCAACAATTGCTTACAGAACCGGTTATCTTAAAGCCAACTTTCCAGTAGAATTCATGACTGCACTTCTCACCGCGGAGTCTAGGGGCACAACAGGTCCTGCAAAAAACGAAAAAATAGCGCAGGCTATAGCTGAATGTAAAAGGCTCAATCTTACTGTTCTTCCGCCAAACATAAATAAATCAGGACGGGATTTTACGATTGAGGAAAAAACTATGACAAGATTTGGGCTGTCAGCTATTAAAAATGTTGGAGAAGCTGCTATTGCAAATATCCTTGAAAACAGGGACAAAGGAGAATTTAAAAGTTTTGAAGATTTCTGTAAAAGAGTAAATCTATCAACGATTAACAAGAAAACTATTGAAAGTCTTATAAAAGCTGGGGCCATGGATATTTTTGGAAACCGTGCTCAGCTTTTATCTAACTATTCTGACATTATTGAAAATGTGAATCGCATAAAGAAAAATAAAATGGAAGGTCAATCAAGCCTTTTTGGGGAAGAGTCTGAAGAAGAATCAATTCCCAAACCTCAAACTGTTGGAGACTTCTCTCCAAATGAAAAACTAGCATTTGAAAAGGAATTTTTGGGCTTTTATTTAACATCTCATCCGCAAATGGCAAATTTAATCGCTGTTAAATCTCTAACTAGTCACGACATTTCCCAGCTTGAAGAAGTGGTAGAGGGAAAATTTGTGACTGTGGGCGGAATAATTGAAACAACGCGCAAGATATTTACTAAAAAAACCGGAGCCGAGATGGCTTTTATTAATATAGCTGACGAAAAAGGAGTGACAATTGAAATAGTGGTATTTCCAAAAGTTTATGACCGACATAAAAGTCTTATCTCAACAGACTCACTGATAATTGTCGAAGGGAAGCTGGACACAAAAAATGACAGGCCGGTAATACTCGCTGAAAAAATCTCAACGATGAAATATTCCCCAGCCTAACGATTCCTAGACTTTAAATTATACTTTGAAATTATAAACGAATTTTTTTCCCTAGCTTGACACCCTTGGGGTGGAATTCTGTTGACACCCACGGAAAATATGATTAATCTATGATTATATGCCTTCAAGAACTGTCCCATTCGTAAACGGACAATACTACCACATATACAACCGCGGTGTAGAAAAAAGACCTATTTTTAACAGCAGAGTTGACCGACGTCACTTCATGAAAACAATTATTTACTACCAGCTAGAAGGCCCTAAACCAAAGCTTTCCAATTTCTTTAAGTATAAACTTTTTGAGCCAGATTATAATAAAAGAATAGTTGATATTGCTTGCTACTGTCTCATGCCTAATCACTTTCATTTTTTATTGAAACAGCTAAAAGATGGCGGGATCACAGAATTCGTAAGTAAATTAACCAATAGTTACACGAAATATTTTAACACCAAAGATAAAAGAATTGGGCCTTTATTTCAAGGGGAATTTAAATCTGCATTAGTTGAATCTGAAGAACAGTTATTGCACGTTTCAAGATACATTCATTTAAATCCTTTAGTCTCTTATTTGGTAAAAGACCTTAATTCCTATGAATGGTCTTCTTATTTAGAATATATTAATGGAAATAAAGGTTTATGCGCTAAGGAAGATATTCTTTCTTTTTTCAAATCACCTGCTGAATATAAACAATTTGTTTTAGATCAAGCTGATTACGGAATAACATTGGAAAACATCAAACATCAAATCCTTGAAGAAATCTAGCTTTACACCCTTGGGGTGGAAAATAACTAAACAGCTATATTTGCATAAAAAAATTCTTAACAATTAATATTCCCCATCTTGACGAGGCCATCTTCAGCCTGTAAAATATAGAAGATTTAAATGGCAAGTTTTGCACCGGAGGTGTTTTTCCAGGTAGGAAAGCTTCCGATAACTAATACAGTTCTAAACACCATCTTAGTAGATGGTTTTTTAATTCTCCTAGCACTTTCTGTGCGAAGTAAGATCGCACTTATCCCAGGAAAATTCCAAAACATAGTTGAAATGCTTATTGGTGGTTTTTATGGTTTTGTGGAAGGTATATCCGGAAATAAAACTGCGAAAATTTTTCCCTACTTCATGACTTTTTTCCTGTTTATTCTTGTAGCTAATTGGTCAGGACTAATCCCCGGAATCGCCACATTTGGAGTTGAGCAAATTGAAACTAGCCACGGAGAAACAACAAAACACATAATTCCCCTTATTCGTCCTCTGACGAGCGATTTGAATGCTACTTTCGCCCTCGCATTAATCTCTTTAATTGCAACCCACATTCTCGCAATTAAAACATTAGGAATTAGTGAATACTTATCTAAATTTCTGGCATTTCTTCCGTTTATAATTTCATTATTAAAAGGAAAAGCTAAATTTAATTTAAATCCAAAAGACCCTATCGGGTTAGTTGTAGGAGTTGTAACTCCCCTAGTTATGGTATTTGTTGGAGGATTAGAGCTCGTCTCAGAATTTGTTAAAGCGATCTCGCTTTCTTTCCGTCTTTTCGGAAATGTTTATGCCGGAGAAGTTGTTTTAGAAACAGTTCAGGGATTATTTGCTTTTATTTTTCCTCTTCCCTTTTTTATGCTTGAAGTTATCGTAGGTGTCGTGCAGGCATTAGTTTTTGCTATGCTAACAATGGCATTTATGGTAATATTATCAACGCCTCATCATGAAGAAGAGGCACATAAGGAGGTGAGTCATTAGTGGAATTTAGTATTTCCGGAGGATTAATTGTAGCACTCGGAGGAATGTTCCCTGCTTTGGGAATTGGTCTTATTGGAGCAAAAGCTATGGAGGCTATTGGAAGAAATCCTGAATCATCAGGAAAAATTCTTCCTGCAATGCTTTTAGGTATGGCGTTTGCTGAAGCTATCGCAATTTATTCTCTTATCTTGGCATTCACAGGATAATTTAATTAATTATGGAATTTTTGAAAGATTTTGGGTTTAATCCCGTTCTTTTAACTGCACAGATTATTAACTTTTTAATAATTTTAATTGTGCTAAAGAAATTTATGTATAAGCCTGTTCTTGACATGCTCAAGAAACGGGAAAATGAGATTAAAAAAGGCCTTAAAGAGTCAGAAGAAGCGCAGGAGAGATTAATTAAGGCAGAGGATAAAGAAAAACAAATCCTTCAAAAGGCAAGAAGTGAAGCAGATAAAATGCTTCTTGAAGCGAAAAATGAAGCTGACGGACTCAAAACAGAAAAGATGACACAAACAAGAGCAGAAGTAGAAAAAATGCTAGACCAAGCTAGGCTCACAATTGCCCAAGAAACGAAAGAGGCTGAAGAAAGATTAACGAAAAAAGTCGGAGGAATCGCAATCGCACTTTTAGAAAAGTCACTTGTAGGAATTTTCGGAGAAAAAGAACAAAAAATAATTCTTAAAAAGGCTACCGACCAATTACAGAAAAATAATTAATGAAGAAAAATATAATTAAAAAAATAGCAAAAGAAAGCTTTAATAAAAATGAGCTGGATGAAAAAACTGTTATGAAAGTCGCAAAAGTATTGAAAAGAGAAGATCTAAAGGTGTATATTAAGGACTTAAAAAATATGGACGCTAAAAAAACAGTTACAGTTACTATCCCCACATCACGTGGAGTAGGTGACATGAAGAAATATTTTGATAGAATATATCCAGGAAAAAGAATTGTTTTTAAGGTTGACGAATCACTTCTGACAGGAATTAAGGTAGTAGATTACGATAATGTCTATGAGCTTTCTTTAAAAGGCCTACTTGAACATTCATTAAGAGGAGCAACAAATGATTGACGAAAACAGCATAATCAACGAATTAGAAAAAAATCTAATGAGCTGGGGCAAAGATCCTAAGACTCAAAACGTGGGCACTGTAGAAAAGAATACAGACGGAGTTATCATGGCTTCTGGCCTTTCTAAAGCGACCATGGGAGAAAGAGTAGTATTTGATAACGGAATTTCAGGAGTAGTTCTTAATTTGGATGAAGATTACGTTTCAATAATTCTCCTAGGGGAAGGCTCGGGAATTAAAGAAGGAGACACTGTAAAAACAACAGGAGAAATGCTCTCAATTAATGCTTCTGATGATCTTTTAGGTAGAGTCGTAGACCCGATCGGAAACCCTCTCGACGGAAAAGCAAACATTAAAAAGGGTAAATTAATGCCTTTAGAACATATCGCTCCAGGAGTAGTAGAGAGAGAAAAAGTTAATACTCCGCTCAAGACTGGTATAAAAGCAATTGACGCTATGTTCCCTATTGGACGCGGACAAAGACAATTAATTATTGGTGATCGCGGACTTGGTAAAACTGCAATCGCAATTGACACAATCATAAATCAGAAAGAATTCAGAAAAAAAGGCTCTAAACTTAGACCGGTAGTTTGTATTTATGTAGCAATCGGACAAAAAAGATCGACTATTGCTCAGATCATGGGAAGACTTCAGGAGTCTGAAGCAATGGAGTATTCAATAATTGTTTCTGCTTCCTCATCAGATCCAGCAGCTCAACAATACCTAGCTCCATATGCAGGTGCAGCAATTTCTGAATATTTCTTAGAAAAAGGACAAGATGTTTTAATTGTTTATGATGATTTAACAAAACATGCCTGGGCATATAGACAGATTTCTTTGGTTTTAAAGCGCCCAGCGGGTCGCGAAGCTTATCCTGGAGACGTTTTCTATCTTCACTCGCGCTTACTAGAGCGCGCTGTAAGACTAAATGAAAAAAATGGCGGAGGTTCAGTTACTGCGCTTCCAATTATTGAAACTCAGGCAAATGACATCTCAGCCTACATTCCTACAAATGTTATTTCCATAACAGACGGACAGATTTTCTTACAGTCCGATTTGTTCAACTCAGGATTTAGACCTGCTATTAACACAGGAACTTCAGTATCCCGCGTAGGAGGAGATGCTCAGACAGGAACACTTAAGTCAGTTGCAGGAAAAATGAAGCTGGAACTCGCACAATTCGCAGAATTAGCAGCATTTTCTCAATTCGGATCAGAATTAGACGCAGCTACAGCAAAATCCCTTGAACGCGGAAAAAGAACTCAAGAAATACTAAAACAAGGTCAATACCAACCTCTTTCTGAGGTTCTAGAAGTTGTAAGTATTTGGGCAGTAACTAATGGATATCTTGACGATGTTGCAATCGATCAGGTTGGAAGATTTGAAAAAGAATTACACGCATACGTCAAAAGATCTCAGGCTAAGCTTTTGACTACTCTAGAATCCGGAGCAAAAGTAAATGAAGATGTAGCTAAAGAATTAGAAAAAGCAGTAAAAGACTTTAAAAAAAGTTTTAAATAATTAAATTAGAGCCTACGGCCAAAAGCTGTAAGCTAATAGCAGAAAGCAAAATTATGGCATCTTTAATTGCACTAAAAAGAAGAATAAAAACAGCACAAAACGTAAGTAAAACAACACGTGCTATGCAGATGATTTCAGCTAGTAAATTAAAAAGAGCTCAGGAAGCTGCTTTAACTGCGCGTCCATATGTCGAAAAGTTAACTCAAATTTCTAGAGAAATTTCTGGAAAGGTTGACGAAAAAAACATGAATGATTATATGAAAAAACTAACAGATATAGATGAAAAATTGATGATAGTAGTAAGCCCAGACAAGGGTCTCTGTGGTGGACTAAACACAAACTTAACTCGCGAGCTGCTAAATTTTTACAAAGAAAATAAAAAAACCACTTTTGTCACAGTTGGAAAAAAAGCTAATGGCTTTACAAATATGCTGGGCGGACAAGTCCTTGCTTCATTTGAAATTGGCACAACTCTCCCCTCTTATGATTTAGTTTATCCAGTCATGAAGATAGTTGACGACTTTTTCTTAAATAAAAAAGTTTCTGAAGTTTATATTCTCTATAGCAACTTTAATAATGCTTTCTCTCAAACTCCGACCATAAAAAAACTTTTACCAGCTCAGTTTGATGAGCCAGTAACTAACACTAAAGAGCAAGTTGCAGCCAGTGAAATTATTTTTGAGCCATCAGCTGAAGAATTACTACCTGCTCTTATAAGAAGTTATCTAGAATTAAGTGTATATCAAAGCTTTTTAGAAAATTATCTTTCAGAGCAAGCTGCAAGAATGATCGCTATGCAAAATGCTACGAATAACGCTAAAGATATTATCGAAGAACTAAAACTTATGTATAATAAAACCCGTCAAGAAAAAATTACAAACGAAATACTTGATATTTCAGGAGGAGCATTCTTAAGTGCCTAAAATTTCAGAAGGAATAATTATCAGAGTAGCAGGCCCAGTTGTAGACGTCAGATTTGACGGTGATGTTCCTGCGGTTAACGAAGCTCTTGAGATCGACTTACCAAATAAAGAAGTACTCACTTTAGAAGTAGCTTTTGAAACTGGAGACAAAGAAGTTAAAACTCTAGCGCTCGGTTCTACTGACGGACTCTCTAGAGGCATGAAAGTAAGACGAACTAACTCCCCTATTAAAGTTCCAGTCGGACTCCCTACTCTTGGAAGAATCTTTAATGTACTTGGACAAACAATTGATAATTCAGGAAAACTTCCAGTAAAAGGAATCGAATATCATCCGATTCATAGACAGGCTCCTCTTTTAACAGAACAAGAAACCAAGCCACACATGCTTGAAACTGGAATTAAAGTTATCGATTTAATCGCTCCGTTCACAAAGGGAGGAAAAGTCGCTGCATTCGGAGGAGCTGGAGTCGGAAAGACTGTTATCGTTCAAGAGCTTATCAGAAATATCGCTATAGAGCACACAGGTCACTCAGTTTTTGCTGGAGTAGGAGAAAGAACTCGTGAAGGAAATGCTCTTTGGACAGAAATGAAAGAAGCTGGAGTTATGGATAAAACAGTTATGGTTTACGGACAGATGAATGAACCGCCTGCAAATAGAGCTAGGGTCGCCTTAACTGCTTTAACAATGGCTGAATATTTTAGAGACGAGAAAAAAGAAGACGTACTTCTTTTCATCGATAACGTATTTAGATTTGCTCAAGCTGGATCAGAAGTTTCAGCTCTCTTAGGAAGAATGCCTTCAGCCGTAGGATACCAGCCTACATTAGCTTCAGAAATGGGAGCACTTCAGGAAAGAATTACTTCAACTAAAAAAGGCTCTATTACTTCAGTTCAGGCTGTTTATGTGCCTGCTGATGACTATACTGACCCAGCACCAGTTGCAATCTTCGCCCATCTGGACGCTACAATTTCCCTAGAGCGGTCAATCGCAGATAAAGGAATCTATCCAGCTGTAGATCCACTTTCAAGCTCTTCCAGAATCTTAGATCCGGAAGTTGTCGGACAAGAGCACTATGACGTCGCTCGACAGGTTCAAAAAGTTCTCCAAAGATATAAAGATCTTCAGGACATCATCGCGATTCTTGGAATGGACGAATTATCTGACGAAGACAAGCTGACTGTTGCAAGAGCTAGAAAGATCGAAAGATTCCTTTCCCAGCCATTCTTCGTAGCAGAAGTTTTCACTGGTGCACCTGGAAAATATGTGTCAGTTAAAGACACTGTAAAGGGTTTTAAAGAGATTCTCGAAGGAAAACATGATAAGTTACCTGAAAGCGCTTTCTACATGGTAGGAACGATCGAAGAAGCTGTAGCAAAGGCAAAATAAAATGTCATCCTAAACCTTTCGTTGTCATCCTGAACTTGTTTCAGGATCTCGAAATAAATTCTGGGTAAAGAAACTTATGAAATTAAGCGTAGACGTATTAACTCCCCAATCAAAAATTTTTTCTGGCGAAGCAGATGAAGTTTTAGTTCCAACTGTAAATGGTCAACTTGGCATTCTCCCAAACCACGTAGCACTTCTTACTCAAATTCTTCCAGGAGAATTAGAGATAAAAACTGGCGGTAAGTCCCAATTCGTCGCTATCATGGGCGGATATTTAGAAGTAGGAAATAATAAAGTAAATATTTTAGGAGATTATGCAGTTAGAGCTGAGGACATAGAAATCGCTAAAGTTGAACAAGCTAAAGTAAAGGCTGAAAAGATGAAACAAGAAAAAGTAAGTATAGAAGATATTGCTGGGATTGAAGCTGATCTTAGAAGATCAATACTTGAACTCAAAGTCGCCCAACGCCGCAAATCCCCCAGAAGTTAATCCGAATCTCTTGTACCCTCTAGATAATCTAAATTTGTGTATGTTACTTCTAATGTAGAGGTCCGTTTGTATAATTGTTCTTGCATTCGTCTAAGTTCGCCAATTCTATCATCCCCTATATCAAGCCCTTCTGCAGAGCCTAGGGTAAACTCCCACGCCAGACTTGTTTGAATATGTGCCCGCTCTCTTTCACCAGTTACTAAATCTTCAACTGCTTTTCTTTGCGCTGGACTTAACAATGCTCCTTCCAAAACTGACCTAGCTCTATCTATTCTAAGCTGGGTAAAGTCCACTTCATTCCCAGGCTGAAGAGCCTCCTCGCTAATTTCTGGCAAGACCTTCATCCCAGAACCTTGCGGTCTTCGAAACCTTTCAGTGATTTTTCTTCTTAAATCAATCTCCACCCGGCAATTCTACAATTAAACGAAGACCTTTGCAATTAAAAATTACCATCAAGGAGATGGATATAAACTCAAAATCAAACTCGCCCAACGCCGAAGATCCCCGAGGAATTAGCTATTCACTGCTTGGAGGATTTGGAAGCTCAACGCCACGCCCAGCATCATGATCTTCCCATGCCTGACCTAAACTATCTTCCAAATCAGGAACCACGCCAGAGTATCTTTCCCATGTTGGAGATGCAGCACTTCCAGCTCCAACTGGAGACATAATTTCGCCTTGAGGAGTTAATTCAGCTCCCCCTTCTGGCCCTATCAAACGGGCTTGGGCAACTCGCTCATTATAGCCTGGCATAGCTTCAGCAGCTACCCAGACTTCTTCAGCAGCTACAGTACCTAACTTCCACCTTGGATCATCTGGAGGAGATACTGGTTTACGCTTGCCATCTAATATGGCTTGACGTCCTTCTGCTACTCTCCTCTCAACTTCTACTCTTGGAGTATCTTTTATTGTTCTTCTATTACCTGGATCACCTTCCATAATTAACTCAAATATAGCACTTTTAAAGATTTTGTAAATATATCAATCAAAAGTCGCCAACCGCCGCCTCCGACCTCGATAATTTGCTCCCATAATTTACTCTTTGAGGAAAGATTTTTCGAAAATAAGATATTTGCTCAAAGTATACTACTATGTACTAACATACTTTATAATTAAACGAGCTTTAAATCACTTTCCCACTTTCCGTGTGGGAACTCAGATTAAAAGCAGTGATCAGGAGTTTGCGGAAATCGAAGCACAACTTAGAAGAAGCTTACTCGAGCTTAAAGTCGCCCAACGCCGCAAAAGATCATCTTAAATATTATTTCAAACCTATAGTTTGACATTAAGGCTAATTCTGATATAATCCGTCCCTATGTCATACCACGAAGGAAGAATTTTTATTCAGGACCCTAGGACTAACATCGATCCCTATAGAAGATTTACGAGTCCCGGACATCTTGGCGAGGAATTCAATGTCAGATCAGACTCCGAACAAGATAATATTTTTACCAAGCTCGTAGATAGTGGAACAATTGGTCCGGAAAAGTACCCAAGAGCGCTTGATTTGTACGCAGGCGACGGTTCATGGGCTAGAAGATTCGTAGAACATGGCTGGGATCCTCAAAACGTAACCTGTATTGATAGAGACAGAACAGAAACACCATTAGTACCAGAGGCTAGATGGATTTATATGGATTTATTTTACCTTGCAGAATTTTTGAGAGAACATTATAGATTACCTGCCGGCGCTGAAGCACTTAGACACAGATGGGACTTGGTAGCAAGCTCCTACGGAGCAATTGTTGCAAAAGATCCTCGAGCTGATCAACTTCTCTTGGCTCAGTTTTTTGTACGAAAAAAGGGTGCTATGATTGTTGAGCGAGATTTCAGTGTTAAAAAAGATGGCCGCCTACCTAGGTAAGACAATCGAGCTCAAAGTCACCCAACGCCGAAGATCCCCGAGGAATTAGCTATTCACTGCTTGGAGGATTTGGAAGCTCAACGCCACGCCCAGCATCATGATCTTCCCATGCCTGACCTAAACTATCTTCCAAATCAGGAACCACGCCAGAGTATCTTTCCCATGTTGGAGATGCAGCACTTCCAGCTCCAACTGGAGACATAATTTCGCCTTGAGGAGTTAATTCAGCTCCCCCTTCTGGCCCTATCAAACGGGCTTGGGCAACTCGCTCATTATAGCCTGGCATAGCTTCAGCAGCTACCCAGACTTCTTCAGCAGCTACAGTACCTAACTTCCACCTTGGATCATCTGGAGGAGATACTGGTTTACGCTTGCCATCTAATATGGCTTGACGTCCTTCTGCTACTCTCCTCTCAACTTCTACTCTTGGAGTATCTTTTATTGTTCTTCTATTACCTGGATCACCTTCCATAATTAACTCAAATATAGCACTTTTAAAGATTTTGTAAATATATCAATCAAAAGTCGCCAACCGCCGAAGACACAGAAATTAATTAAAGTTATTTTATAATTATCCTAAATTTTGCAGAGCTATTATCATGACTTATTTGCTTGAAAACGTACTTCCCTAAAGAAAAAGTATCTCCATCTCCAAAAACAGGACCATTATCAAATGCTTCAAGCAAATACGTGGGGCTACCTACTGCATTATTCCAAGAATGTATCATTGCCCCAGATCCAAGTCTATACGGACTGTTTTCATCATAACCTGATTTATCTCCTCGATATTCTATGTAAAAACTAGGATAATTTGGTATGTTAAACCTAATCAATCTAGGATTTATATCCCCTTCAAGTTTGTTAATCGTAAAAGTTCCACCCTCGGTTGTTGTAGTTATTGCTGATTTGGGCAAAATACCCAATTGCTTTAAATGTGGCCCATTCATTTCAGAAAGATTTATGCCCATAGCATCTGCCTTGTCGCCATATTCGATAGCTTTGCCTGTACATGAAACAGGTGAAAGACAATCATTTTCTAATAATTTTGCATGATTTAATTTCAGATTATGTCCGATTTCGTGTGCCATAACCCGCAGACTAAACTCTCCTATTCCTGTAACTGAAGGATTTCCCCCAAGTGTTCCTATTCCTCCATAATTACAACTGTTTTTAGAATATACAAAAATTACTCCGTAAAATGATGTTGAAAAAGGGATGGGATCATAGTTACGCGCCCAAGAAATTAATTTATCGAAACCTTGGTCGCTGCAAATCTCACTAGAGCTAAAGGGGGTCTGAATCCAAGCATTAGCAACCTTTCCAGATATAGTAATTTTCCCATCTGATAAGGTTTTATAATACGTTCTTAGTGAATCACTACATGTTGGGTCACAAAAAAACTGCTTAAGCATTTGGCTTCTTGAATAAGGCGTAGTCCTATTGTCTGTAAAATTTATAGGAAGAACAGCAAATTTTTTAGTGCCCGTTGAAGCTGCAGTCTCCGTAACAGACAAAACAGATTTTATATCAGTGCTCTTAGCAACTAAATGATTTCCGATTTTGTATCCGGATACCGCAACTTTATCAATTGATTCCATTTTCTCCTCGTCAGGCATATTATCAAAAGAAACGCTAATTATTGAATCTGGAGTTTGAACAAAATATCCAGTTTTCTTAGTTCCGGTTTCAAAATTATCCGAATGATAAGGAACTAGGGTGCCTGTTAAATCTGCTTTTTCTTCAATTAAGAATCTCTGACTTAAAGGAAATGAGTTGCGAAGATCTGGATTCATTGCTTTACCTAGAAACTCTCGAGGATTATCATAAGCTAATTGTTCCATTAGCGTTCTCCTGTCCTCTAACACAAAACGGTTAACTCCTTGTTTATTCATTCTATTGTTTTCAAGAACTTGAGTATTGAGAGAATCTATTGACATTTCTGCCGCCTGACTTCGTGTTTCTTGCTTTTGACTATTTGTTGACACAAAAACGACGAGAGGAAGAAGCAAAAGGAGAATAATTGAGGAAAGAATTATTATTTTTTCTTTTGAAGAAATATCGTGGATATAGCCAGTGAATTCTTGAATACTCACTAACTAAATAATATGAAGTTTTAATCCTTATTGCAAGTTTCTCCTCGAACTCAAAGTCACCCAACGCCGCCGAAGACCTCAATAATTTGCCCTTTGGGGTGATATTTTTGTAAAATATACCTCAGTCCGCCGAAGTAACTCAGTGGTAGAGTAACTCTTTCGCCTGCCCGCCATCGCCGACATAGCTCAGGGGCAGAGCAGCTGTTTCGTAAACAGCAGGTCGTTGGTTCGATTCCAACTGTCGGCTCAAGATAAATAAAAATATGGATAAAGAAAATACAGATCCAATTGAAGAAAAAACAAAACCCATTGAACCACCTATAGTTGACGGAGATAAAAAATTGGAGGAAACTACTAATATGCCGAGAAGCTCTCGTCTTTCTAAGAAATTTCAAAAGAAATCCAGGAATACTTTAATTCTTAGTATTTTAGGAATTATTGCTATTCTTTTTCTTATGCTCAGATACGGACTTCCTTTAATTAGTGACGCTAGTTTTTTGTTTGGAAGAGTAACGAGCTCCCCTGACACGGAAAACAAAACTGAAGATAAAAGTTTTCTTGCTTCTCCTGACTTAGACACACTTCCCGAGGCTACTAAAGAAGAATTAGTTACAGTGACTGGTACTTCACTCGGCGGAGAAAAAGTCGCAATTTATTTAAATGGAAACTTAGAGGAAGAAGTAACTGTTAAAGATGGGTCCTTTGAGTATGAACTCAAACTTACAGACGGCGGAAATATTATAAAAGCTAAAGCCATAAAAGGAGAAATGGAAAGTGAATTCTCAAATTCTGTAAATATTTCATTAATTAAAGAGGGTCCTGAACTTTCCATCGATTCCCCGGGAGAAAATGCTGAGCTAAAAGGAGCAAACCCAATCGAAGTTAAAGGAAAAACTGACGCAGATGTCACGGTTACAGTTAACGATTTTCAGGCTGTGTCATCAAGTGACGGATCGTATTCATATATGCTGACCCTAAAAGAAGGCGGAAATGAAATAAAAGTGGTCGCAGTAGACTCAGCTGGTAACAAAACTGAAAAAACTATCCGCGCGAATTATTCTCGGTGACCACTGCTCTCGGTAAGTCCAATAACTATCCACATCCAGATCATTATAAAACTGTAAAAAAGACTATTCAGTAAAAAGCTGTTGGCAATTAACCCCGCTAAAGATATGACTAAAATCCAGGCATATGGATTTTTCTTTAGGTTGTTCAAGCCTAGCTTAAATATCTTGTATAAAAGAAGCATATATGCTAAAAATCCTGGAATTCCAGCAGTTGCCAGAATCAGAGCAAAACTATTATCAGACCCGGCCCCTGCGTGACTTGGATATTCTACCCAGTCTTTTTGGATGTAACGGTCCCGGGCATATCTAAAATTGTTAAACCCTACTCCAAATACTGGATTTTTTTCGAAAACAAACAAAGTCTGCTTGGTATTTTCGATTCTCTGAGCGAGTGATGGCATTCTGAATAAATCAGTGTTCACTGTATGGAAATTTGGAGAAAGGGCAATGGTAATTAAGACTAAAACTCCGATCAAACCCCCGATCAACTTATAATTTTTGTTTAGCAAACTATAAGTAAAAGTGCTGACTAAAAGCATTAAAATCGCACCTCTGGAATAGGTTAAAATCAATGCAATAAAACTTACGAGAAGCAATCCATAATACGTGTATTTATTTTTAAACTTCTGGAAGTAAATAAAAATAATAAATAAAACTATAAATACTCCAGCAAAATTAGGATCTAAAAATGAGGAAAAAAGTCTATAAAGATGATCATCCCAACCCAGATAATATAAATTTTTAAGACTGGGGTAGTAAAGATATTGGATAAAACCAAATAAAAGAATAAAGATTCCGGATACTAACATGTAAGATTTAATATTCCTCAAATATTTTTTTCCTATATCTACAAAGACAAAATATAACGAAGCATAAAGTGACCACCTGATTAGATATAAAAGCCCAACTTTTATTTGCACGATGTCAAAATTTCCTAAATTATAAATTTGCGACAAAATACAAACTATTAAAAACAAGATTATTGGAATTTTTAATTTATATTTGCTTTTTTTAACGAAAAAAATCCACGAGATTACAATTCCCAAAATTACAATGTCGATAAAACCTACAGAAATTGACTTACCTAATTGAAGTCTTAAAAGCTCTGCAAAAGTAAAAATTATAAAAAATATTGGAAGCAAAAATTTCAGTAATACCATAATTCTTTGTTGTTAGTATACACGGAGACGTTAGTCAAGTTATTCCGGTGAACTAATTTCCAGTATGAAAATCTTCCGGGAAGTTCCGCATTCTGGGTAGCAATGTAATTAAATTTATCACCTTTCTTTACATAGCTTTCATGAATAAATGGAAAATCAACATAATATAAATTATGAAATCCGAAAAGCAAAACTTTATCCGTGGGCTTTATGTTTTCCGCAAACCATCCGTTGGTGTCATAAAAATCTCCAAAATTAAAATTAAGATTTTTAGTTAAGAATTCACTCTTAGATTCTTGACCTAAAACGACAGGTAAATATCTGACATTTGCTACTGCCCTGTACCCGATCGTAACTACAAACACGAAAAGCACAATACCAATCAAATACTTTTTAAGATTTTTGTCATTTGTATAATGAATTACCGCTCCTGCGAGAATTGAGAATGCCGGCAAATACGGCAGGATAAACCTCCCACCTCCGGTTTTAGGAGTAATTAACCAAATAATTAAAGCAATTAATGAGTAGACAGTTACAATTTTTAATTCTTTTCGCATTTTTTTAAAATAAATAACTATCAACGGAAGGAAAATGAGATAAATTGGAGAAATTGGATCAGCAGATCTTAGAAATAAATTTATTAAGTCATTTATTGGATTCAAGAAGCTCCCTTCCAGTGGATATCCGCTAAAAATTGGGTAAATTGGATTCCCTGTCGTTATAAATGCATAAAAGAACCATGGAAGTGCTACTAAAAGTGCTACAGAACCAAACAGCAGTGAATTTTTTAAAGCAAGCTTTCTATCTTTTTCTAAATAGAAAATTAATAATCCAAAAATCGGTATACTTCCTAAGGCAATAAGCTTTACGCAGACCGCAAGTCCAACCAAAACTGAGGATTCTATCAGCATTGACGTTTTCCTTGTCTTAAGGAACTCTAAAAAGCCCCAAAGAGCCATAACTTCAAAGAAGGACCTTATTAAATCTACATAAGCGACCGTTGACTGCCATGCGACCACCAAACTCCCATAAAAAACGAGCACTGAAAGCATCGAAATTTTCTCGTCAAAATATTTTCTGGAAATCTTGTAGACACATATGCTCGTTAAAATGCCAAATCCCCACTGAATTAGTTTTGGAATAATTTCGGATCCTGTCAAAAGCCCCGGAATAAACAACATTTCCCCAAGCTTCGGCATGACAGAATAGTAAAAAAGTCCGCCATTTATATAAAACAGTCTTCCTTCTTCTATGAAAATCTTTGGAATTGTTAAGTGATACCAAAGAGCGTCAAAAGAAAGCTCTGGTGCTAGCGCTCCAACTAAATTTACTAGCGTAAGAACACCGAATAATGCTAAAAACGGCCTTATTTTTTTATTTTTAAGATTCAATTTCGGCAAATCTTCTTTATGTTTCTTGAAATATAAATAGGCTCCCGCAATAAATATTAAAGAGGAAACTAAAACAGGTCCACGAGTTAAAGCTCCTAAAATTCCCAGAGAAAAAATAATATAACTATAGATTCCGATTAGAAAGGCTAGGGCAAACATATTCCTCCTCTACAAAGAAGTGAAATTAAGTAGTGGACAAGAACCAGAACAGAAAAAGCTACGAAAAATGGAGTTAGTCTTTTTGCCATAAAAGCCACAGCTTTCCCCGGACAAGAAAAGAATGAAAGCTCATAAGTGTTGCATGAACTAGACCCGGAATACCATCCAAAAATCCAAGTTTTATGAAATAGTTCACGATAAATTTGGCTTTTGGATATAAAATAATCGAAAGAGCATTTGCTCTAACACCTTTCTCCTTTAACTCTTGCGCCCTAAGATCTGTATAAAAATTAATTTCTCTTAAGAATTCAGAGATTGTAGGATGAGGATAATGCTTTATTGGGTTTACTAGAACTCCCACATTACTCTTTGTTTCCCAAGTTTCATGAACTTTTCCCCGCAGTTCTCCTTTATTTTTATTAAAAAGTCTTAAAAGCTTAGTTCTCCCAGTTTCCCCATGCAACAGTTCTTTTCCCCAGATAAAATCACGTCTTGGAATTAAAAAACCGGAAAATTCATCAGAAATCCTTTCCTTTATTTCAGTTGCCAGATCAGAACTTATTCTTTCGTCTGCATCTACGAAAATTACCCAGTCGTTTTTAGTTTTTTCTACACCAAATTTTCTTTGAGCGGAAAAATCCCCATCAAGACATCTTCTGAAGAACATTAGATTTGGGTGACTTTTTTCAAAAACCTCTATTAATTCTTTTGTGCGATCAGTAGAATTATCATCAATGATTATTATCTCTTCAGCAAATTTTAAAGCTTCTAGACAGTCTACGATATTTTTTTCTTCATTTTTTGTTAGAACTATAGCTGAGATTAGATAGGACATAATTTTATTTTATCAGAACAATAGTCTTTTTTTCTGTTTTAGTAATATATATAGCTCCGTCCTCATATATATAATTTTCAGGCTTCCATTCTGTCGCATTATATATTCCATATTCAATCCTAGAATTAGCGTCTAACTTTCCACCCTTCCACCAGACTAAATATCTATAATGATTAATATCAATATTTGACTTAAAATTTTTCCGCTCTAACTGGAATCTTTCGCCACCTGAGTCATTTACTATAAATTCAGAAGCTTGGATAAGTTTTTTTAAACCCCCAACCTCAGTTGACCTATATTCTTTTAATAAAAAATATGAATTTAACACTGAGACTACAATAATTATAAGGTATCCAACTTTCCGCTGATATTTTTTTAAGGCAAGTAAACTAACTGAAACTAAAATTACAAAATATGGAAATAACATCGTAAGGTATGCACCACTGCTTTCTCTTTGGGAAATAAACCCCCCAAACAAAACAAAGGAAGTAAAATAAAAAATCACATAATTTATTTTTAGCCCTTTTGTTTTATAAAGTTTATAAAAAAGTAAGATATTAAGAACTATTACAGTTACTAAAATTAAGGACGATACATCTTCACTTCGATAAAAAAATATTCGTCTAAATTCGTAAAGAAAAAAGGTTATAAAACTTTCCCAACTAGGATGCGGGTCTTGCGGAATTATTTTAATTCCTACACTTCCCAGCGCTTGGAAAAATAACCATCCCGCAAATTTTATTGTTTGAAAAAATCCATTCTTGAAATCATAAATTAAAATTGGAATCATTGGAGTTAATGCAGCAACGGATAAAAAAATAGTTCTCTTGTTAAATATTTTTGCCCATTTTTTCTTTTTCCAAATTCCATAAAAAAGAAACATAAACAAAATTATCGGAAATAAAACTGTCGCAAGTTCAAAGTTATATAAAAGCGCACAAATAAAAATAGCTACTGGAAAATAAATTGTTTTTCCTTTTACAAATCTAAAAAATGCCAAGATAAAAAGAATGGAAAGAAGCGGAATTGGAGACGTATGATAAGGCATTCTGGAATAAATTATTATAAGTGGGGAAGTCGCATAAAGAACTCCCGAAACTATTGCGGTTTCTTTTGAAAATAAATCTTTACAAACTTTATATATAACTAGAATTGTTAGTAAATCCAAAAGAACTGAAAAATATCCTGCATGTACAGGATTAAAATTCCCTATCCATAAAATCCCGGCAAGTATATAAGTCCAAATGGGTCCCTGATGAAGCCAAGTGTGAGAAGATGTTATTCCAACTAGCGGAATATTTCCATTCACCAGTAAATCTTTAGCGGAAATAAAAAACCACCCTTGATCAGAAATCATATTCATCTGGTCTGAGATTGCATAAAACCTAAGGAAACCTCCAAATAACAAAACCAAAATTAAAAATATAAATTCTTTTTTCCTTAATAAATTAATCATTTATGATTTGCTTAAAAAGCTTAGTTAATTCATTAACGTTTCTGTCCCAATTATAGTTCTTTTTCATATGTATTCTTCCCCTTATTCCCATTTGCCTAAACACTTTATCGTTTTTTAAAAGATACTTTATCTTTCTTGCAATAATCTTAGGATCTTTTGGGACCAAATAACCCGTAACCCCATCTATAACTGTTTCTTTATATCCTCCTTCATTTACCGCTATCACTGGAACACTACAACTCATTGCATCAAGCGGCGTAAGACCAAAGGGTTCATTATGGCCGAGACTCAAGACAATTTTTGAACTCTGATATAAATGCCTTAGCTCATTAATATCCGTTACCCATTCTATGTCTCCTAAAATTTTTTTTATTATTATTTCTTTTGGCAGTATCTTTTCTACCTCTAAAAGAGTCGGGTATCCTTCAAGGAGATGGGACGAACCAATAAATAAAACGTCATATTTCTTTTTTGTTTTCGATGGAACAAAAAAATTTGAGTCAACACCATATGGAATGCTTTTACTTTTTAGTCCGTAAGTTTTTTTAATCATTTCTACTTCATACTTTGAACCGGTAATTATCTTATCCGCCGATTTAATATTAATTAAATCTAAATTTTTTCTAATAAATCTATTTGTTTTTTCGTAAAATGTTCTAAAAAGATCAAGATTTTTAGGAATTCCCAAAATCGGTTCATAAATAAATCTGTAATTGGTATTATGACAAAAGAGTACTTTATTTTTATTTTTAAATAGAAGAATAAATGGTGCCTCTATGTACTTAGAACCATTAACAAATAAAATATCGTAATCTTTTTTTCTAATTTCTCCAGCAATTTTTTTATGAAGTAAAAACAGCTTAAATAACTCTACGGAATCTTTATAGATTCTTGTTTTCCAATTATTTCCCTTCCATTTTTTTGATTTAAATTTATAAACAAATGTATTCGTATAATACTTTTCATAATTAAATTTGTTATTTTCCTGCGTCGTATATAAATCGACTATATGATCTTTTTTAAGTCTAATCGCCATTTCATTTATGACTTTTAATGCTCCTCCCTCTGGAAGTTCATGAAATACTGCAATTCTCATAAATATGTATCTGAACTATACAAGATGCTTATTTACTGGTCAATGATTTATTAGAAATATCTCTATTAAGATCCTAAAAAAATAATATACTTACCATGTGAAAAAACGGACCCCAAAAAATAAAATTTCCCTTATTACATTTCTTTTCTTAATTTATTCAACAATTCTTTTTCTACCTAGACTAATTTCTTTTCTTACTAAGTCTGATTATTTTAATGGAGATTTTGCATTTTATTATTTTCTGACAAAAGACATTGTCATAAACCACAATCTCCCACTACTGGGGCATGTTGTGGGTGAAATAGGTGGTTTTGCTCAAGGACCTCTATGGAGTTATTTACTTGTGCCATTTTTCATAATTTTTAATGGAGATCCAATTGGCGGAAAACTATTTATGTTTTTAATAAGCTTATTAATTTATTTTACTGGCGTTTTATTTGCATGAAAAAAACTTGGAAAACTTGAAGGAATATTTATAGCATTCTTCTTAGGTTCATCACCATACCTAATAAAATGGACAAATCTCGCATGGCCGCCTTACATCGTACCGTTCTTAATGATTTTATATTTTCTATTTTTATATTTATTTTTATCTAAAAAAGAAAATAAATATTTTTATGCTTCTTCACTTTCGCTTAGCTTAATGGCGTATTTTGAAATTGCTTCTCTAGGATTATTGTTACCAAGTTTTATTTTTATTCTGTTTTATTTTGTCTATAGAAAATTACTAAATCTTAAATCAACTACAACTTCTCTAATTATTTTTTCAATTTCTTTTATTCCACATTTAATCTACGATCTTACCCATAATTTTTATAACACGAGAGGATTTTTATCCATTTTATTTGGAACAAAAAATTCGGAGAGCTATCCAATTCTCTTAGTGCTGCAGGATAGGCTTCATCTTATTAAAACGGACCTTTCTGCTGTGTTCTCAATACATGACTACAAAATTCTCCTTATATTTTTTGTTTTTTTAATTTTTGGTTTATATATGTATTTTAAAGATAGGAAAATTAAAATCTGGAAAAAAATCTTCATAGCAAATTTTTTGGTTATTATTTGTACTACATTTATTGGATTAATTCTAATTCCTGTTGAACGAGCATCTTTTTGGTGGATTACATATTTAACGATTACATACATTTTCATTAGCGGAATCATTTTGGGATATATGTTTAGAAAAAATATTTTATTTAAATTAATTATTTCACTAATTTTTTTAATTTCCATATACTCATTTTTCCAAAATGCAAACTCTTTAATTAATATTTATCAACAGTATAAGAATTTTAAAAATGAAATAAGAGTTCAGGATCCAATTGAATACATTTACCTAGATTCAAAAAATAAACCTTTCAATGTAATTTTTTTGACAGGAGGAGAAAAAAATAATTGACTATAAGTATATGTTTTCGCAAATTGGAAAAAAACATAATACTTATTTTTATCCAACCAACATTGATCCAAGCTTTACTTCTGGAGGAGGTAAACCAGTTTATATAAAAGAAATTAAACAATTCGATAATTTAAGTAGTGGAACCTATTACATGGTAATCTCAAATCGATCGCTTGAAAGTGGATACGCAAAAAGAATATTAGATAGAAACAATTTTGGTGAAATAATTTACACCAAAAGAATAAGTGACGAGTATGAAGGTTTTACAATTCAAAAAAGAATTTTAAACTAAAAGCTTTCTTAACTTTCTTAAAAATTTAACTCTTAAAAAATGCCTAAGTTCCAATACGTGAAGTGGGAAATTATTTGGTTTTGTCTCTTTATTATTTAATAAAAGATCCCCAAACTTATCCTGATTATTTATTACATATTTTGGAAGCGTATTTATATCCACTGGTTTAAATTTCCATCCAAATCCAAATGGATCCTTTCCTTCAATCATCGCTTTTTTAATTCTTTCAGGCGTATTGTATTTATCATTGTTATATTCTTGATGAGAAAAAGAAGCAATCTTAAGTTGGATTTTTTTAATGTCCCCAATATAAGACATATGCCATCCCCCATCGGGAATTTCTAGATCAATGGGCATAAACCTCGCAGCATAAACACTTGGAAAATGCTTTAAGTCTTTATATAAAAACATCATTGTTCCAGGCCATAATCCCCTATTCTTGCTGACATTGTTTAAGTAATAATAAGACATTTCTTGCATAAAAGTTTTATGTCTTCCAGGCTTATCTTTCCATTTAAGAATTTCTTCTGGTTTGGGAATTTCATCTACGCATGACACAAGAACTATGTCATTTGACTTAGAGTTTTTCGGAAGACCTCTTACAACACTCCCTAATTGATGCGCTTCAATTATCCATGGATTAGTAACATTTGGACTATCATCAATCACGACATGGATTATTTTGTGTAAGAATTTTTTATATTTTTTTTTGTTATCTGAAAAAAATAATGGCTTTTTCTTATTTGTAAATGTAACAGTTGATTCAACTAAAATAAATTTGTCGACAACTGAATCTAATTCATTAAGCCTAATGTCTAAAAGCTCAAACTCATTATAAAAATTAAAACAGTCGTAAATCATTATGCGGAGATATTTAAATTACTATTTTTCTGAAATTCTCTTCTTTTTACAACAGGCACATATAATAAGTAATAATCCTTCTTGCCATTTCTTCTAGAAATTACTTTCTTGGAAATCTCATTAAAAAAGTTCCATGAAAGAATAACTACATTTAATTTATTTTTTTCATTTCTGATTTCGTCAGGAGGTTTTATAGTAATGTTCATTCCTGGAGTTTTAAAATTCCACTTAAGTTCATTATCATCTACTATATAATCGAGCTTTAATTTAAAGAAATTTAACATTGTATTTCCTTTTGCAGATGCTCCGTACCCTATCACTTTTTCATTATTATGTTTTAATTTCTTTATTAAAGTATTCATATCTTTTTTATTTTTATTTATTCTTTTAGAGAAATCTATATATGTTTTTTCAGAATACAGCCCAAGTTTTTTTTCCTCTTTAATTAAATTTTCAACTTTCATACTTTCTCTCCCAGTTTTTTTTAAAAAGAATCTTATGCTTCCACCGTGAATTTGAGTCTCATTAACGTCAACTATTACTAGGTTCATTCTATCCGAAAGAGTTTTAAATGAATTTACTAAAAAATAAGAAAGATGCTCATGATAAACCGTATCAAACTCATTATGAGATATCATTTTTTGTGCATACGGAAATTCTATTATTATGATTCCATCTTCATCTATAGCTGTAACGCTGTACTTAAGAAACAAGTCTATTCTATTTACATGAGCAAAAACATTAGTTGCTGTAATTATGTCAATTTTTCCTTTATATTTTTTTGCAATCTTATCTGACCAATAATCTACGATAACTGGAATTTTTTTCTTTTTTGTAATTTGTCTTAGATTTTCTGCAGGGTCTACCCCAAACACATCGCACCCTAAATCTCTAAAATATTCAAGCTGAGTTCCATCGTTACATGCAATATCTAAAACTTTTGGTTTTTTTGCTTTAACTCTTTTTATAGCATCCTCTGCAAGATCTTTCGTATGATTCCTAAAAGACTCTGTAGTTCCACTAACATATAAATAATTTTTAAACATCGTAGGAGGATTTACCACTACACTTAATTGCGAGTGGAAACAATTCCTGCAAATCATTACTTTCAAGGGATATTTTCTTAGCTTCTCTCCTTTATGAAAACTATTCGCAAGGGGCTGAAGACCTAGGTCAAGATAAAGTTTTAACTTCTTTTCTCCACAACATCTGCATTCATTAATTTTCTTCATATTAAATCCGCTCCGACTGATGGGCATCTTTAAAATTTATCATCAAGTCTTCAATTATCGAATCCGCACTGTCTTTAAATCTAAAATTAAATTTCTTTTCAAATTTTTCGGTATTTATAGAAAAGTTATATGATTTCGAAGGCTTTGTAATTTCAAGATCAGATTTTGTATTTTTTACCACAGATTTTGCAATTTGTAAAATTGTAGCATTAAAGCTTGCTAAGTTATAAATTCCTGGTTTTGGCTTTACAGAAGTTATTCTATAAACTGCCCTACTTAAATCATTTATTCCAAGTATTGGTCTATGAAAATCAGGATTTGAAACAATAATTTTTCTTTTTTCGATTCCTGTTTTATACATTTTATTTATCATTAGATCCACTCTTAAATTCGGGGAAAAGCCATTTACAGTACCAAATCTTAATCCATAAATGTCTTTATTTGATAGATGCGCATAATAATCAATTTCTTTTTTTGTTAAATCGTAAAAAGTGGATGGAACATATCTATCATATGTTTCATCGACATATGAATTCTTAGTATCTCCATAAACGCTTGAAGAGCTTGCATAGATAAATTTCTGATCCTCTATTTTCTCTAGTAAGTTTATAAAATTAACAACGTTATTATTAAAGCTGTCAAACATTTTATCCTCACACATCTTTACACTTGAATACCCTGCGAGGAGAATTATATTTTTGAAATTTTTGAGATATTTTTTTGTTAGAAGATTGTAATTCTCTTTTTTATTTTTTGGATTTGTAAAATTACCAAATAATTCAAGATCAACTGTATGAACATCATGGTCTTTGTTTTTTAGAAAAGTATAAAGATAACTTCCTATATACCCACACCCGCCAATAATTAATGTCTTATCACTCACGAACCAAGATTATATCAGACAGAATTTTCTATTTAAAGATTTTATAGAGGAAATATAAAAGAAGAGGAAGTGTTGATAAAGATCCTAGTGTTGCAGCGATTCCAGCACCTACTATACCAAAGCTCAGAATAAGAGGATAAATTAATGCAATCATTACTAAGAATGCCAGAATGCTTATAAAAAAATTATATTTTTGTTTTTTAACAGCATAGAATATTGCCCCGCTTGGACTAAAAACTGCAGCTATAAATGCAAACACAGACATAATCTGAAGTGCTCCTGCTGCTTCAATCCATTTTTCTCCTAGAAAAATTCTAATAAGTTCTATGGGAAAGAATATAAAAAGAAGAACTAAGGGAAGAGTCGCTGCAGCAATCGTAACTGTTGTTTTCATGTAGGCTCTCCTTAATCTTTTCTTATCTTCCGCAAACTGTACGTATACTGGAAAGGTTACCTTAGCGACCACTTCAGCAAGCTCTGTCGTAGGAAGAAGCGCAATCGTATAAGCCATATCATATATTCCTAAAGAGGATGTCCCCAAGACACGACCCACCACTATATTATCTCCGTTTCCAAATAAGTAACCAAAAATTCCCGACGAAGTTATCCATTTACTGTGCGAGATTATGTCTTTAAAAATATTTTTTTCAAAATTAAATCTTGGCCTAGGATTAACTACATAAAAAGAAACAATTACTTCAAAAATAGCTCCTCCGACTAACCCCCAGACTAGAGAAATTGGATCCCTGGTCACAACAACAAGAAGTAGAGATATTAAGGTTTCTACCAGAACAATGCTAATTCTGTAATAAAATTCTTTTTTAAAATTTAATTCTTTCTGAAATTTTGCAACTGATGGATTTATAAAACCTCTAATTAACGGGGCAAAAGAAATCAGCACTAGAAGGTTATATGCATCCTGGGATTTAAAAAATGCCGCAACTAATCCTGCAGATAAAAAGATTGCTAAAAATATCAGTATTCCTCTGGCAATAGATATAATCCACGCTGTATTAATATATTCCTCAATATTTTCTTTCCTCTGAACTAAAACAACGTTAATTCCCGTTTCTGTAAGAGTCTCAATAAGAGAAAGCATCAAGGTGGCGATTCCAAACACACCAAACTGAGAAGGAGAGAGAATTCTGGCGATTATTATCGTTCTAAAAACCGATGACCCTCTTGAAAAAAACTTTAGGGCTCCTATCCATGAGACACCAATAACTGCAGTTCTTAAATAACCCACAGAATAATTATAACAGGCAATTATTTTTTATACACTGTAATTGTTAAAGGAGATGAATCTAGCCCAGCGCCAGTATAATTTTTATCGTTTACCAGAAGCCATTTAGTGTCTTTTTTAAACTCTTTAATTATTTTATATTTTTCTTTAATAAGGCGGTTAACTAAATTTCTCTTCGGAGAATTAAACAGAATTTCTCCCTCTACTTTATGATTTGTAATTACAATTATACCTGGGAGCTTCTTAGTTTTTGCGTCAATTATTTCATAATTAAATTCATTTTTAATCCCAACACCATACTCTTTAAAATAAAATTCTTTTTGTAATTTATCTGGTATGTTTTGATAAATTGGAATATTTTCAAGTCCGATTACTGATTCAGCTGGAATATTTTGTGATATCCACTCAGATGACTTCTCCTGAATACTCTTAGTATATTTTGTTTCTATCCACGCTAGGGAAAAATAAATCTGCGTTAGTATAATGAGAATTAAAATTAAATTGGACAGAATCTTAAATTTACCTCTCTTGCTCCATAATCTCCATGCAATAGAAATTATTAATACAAAAAAAGGAAGGAGTACTAACGCTCTATTCCCCCCTGCATATGCCTTGAGAGTTACTAGGCTAAATAGAAAAAGAAAAAATGAAACGGCAATAAATATTTCTAATTTGTACTCTTTAAGAGATTTTTTTAATCCAGTTTTTAAAAATGAAAGAATTAAAAATGATAAAGAGAAAGAAAATAAAGTTACCAAACCAAAACCAAAGATTATTGCATAGTGTTTAATGAAAACATATAAAACTATATTCCCTCCTCCTCTCACATTTTCTGTTGCTGCTGGAAATATAACCAGGTTTTCATAAAGATATCTATAAATATTTCCAGTACCAAACAGGGTATCGGGAAATCCAAATAAAACTGCGGTAATAAAAACAGAAAGTAATCCTAGAATCATGTATTTAAAGTTTTTGATTCTTTCACTCTGAAACCAAAAATACGAAAAAAAGTACATTGGAATTAAAGGCAAAACGCTTATCTTAACTGCCAATGCCATCCCAATCGGAATAGCTGCAGTCACGTAATTTGTATTACTCGGGTTTTTGGAAAATCTAAGCATAAAAAATATACTTAAAAGTATGAAAAACATTAATGCGATATCGTACTTAAAATAACCGCTAAGCATTAGCCAAAGCGGATTAAATGTAAAAAGAGTAACAGTTAATCGCTTGGGAAGATTTATAAAGCCTGCAATTCTATAAACTAATGCTATAGATAGAATTCCCCAAATAATCGTGTTGATTCGAAGTAATACGAAAATATTTTGCCTAGCGATTAGATCATCAATTTTTAATTCAAAAGGATTTATTAAACCCAACAAAGTAAAAGGAATCAAATAAAATCCAGAAAGAATAAAGTGAAGCATGGTGCCATTTGCTGAACCTTCTATGTTTGGGGTTCCGTATGCAAACGTAGACCTCACAGCCTGAAGCTGATGCCATTCATCCATATGATATGGAAATGGATGGAAAAGATTTGGAATTCCATAATTAATAGTTATAAGCATTAATGAGACGTAAATTAATAGCACAAATATGAGATATTTATTATTTTTCAAACTTAAAATAATCTTATTCAGATTAAATCTTTTAAAAATTCCAAACGTCGTACCCATCAAGACCGCAATGTCCGAAGTAACCTGAAGTAGAGGTAAAACAAATATAGCTCTTTTGTCTCTTACGTACTTATAGTTTTTTAAAACTGCCCATATGAAATATATTGGAATAAAAATTAAGAAAATTAGCAGTCCCTCTATTGATCGCTCCAACAAACAAAGAAATAAAAAATAAAATCCTATAAAGTATCTTAAGTAAATTAAAGGAACTTGCGGTCTAATAAATAGTGCCCTTCCATCCCCTTTTGCATAGTTTAGAAATTGAAAAAATGCCTCTCTCAAGCTATTTTTCTGCTCCCAAAAAACCACCGCACTCTTAACAAACTTAAATCTTGTACCTTTTTCTCTTAAATTTTTAGCAAATACCAGATCTTCACAAGTATCAAGCCACTCGGGATATTTATTTTTCCCCCATATTTTTTTTCTAAAAGCTATTGAGCGTGAAGAAGGTAAGAATTCATTTTCATTTATTTTGTCAGGCATTACACATGTGTATGCGGACAAACATTTTTTAAATATATTTCCAGTAACTGGTTTATAAAAACCTGAAACCACATCTACTTCCAGGTCTTCAAATGGTGCAGAAATATTCTTAACCCAATTTTTATCAAGACTGCAACCAAAATCTGTTGCAAGAATTATTTCATTTGAAGAATTTTTAACAGCAAAATTCCGGCCTACTGATCTATTACCTGTTTTTTTAAGCAATTTTATTTCTATTTTTTTATGATTTTTTTTAATTACACTCAGGATTTTTTCAACTGTTTTATCCTTACTTCCTCCATCCACAATTATTAATTCGTCCGGAAAACTTGTCTGCAAAAATAAAGACTTAAAAAACTTCTCAACACTTTTTTCTTCGTTTAGAACAGTCGTAATTAGAGTAGTTTTCATTATTGATTCGACGGGATACGGAGGACAGTTTTATTTTCCAAGCTCTTTATGTACAAATTTATTAATAACACTCATCCCTTCAAGAGGAGTTACTTTTGCTTTCCATTTAAGCTCTTTTTGGGCCTTTGAGTAATCACAAAATCTTCCCCTAACACCTTGTATTTTATTTAGTTGATGCTGCTTTTTAACACTTATTCCTTCAATTTTACATATGATATCAACTAACTCGTTTATACTTACGTGGTCTGATGTTCCGATATTTACAGGATCTTTTATACTGGAGCTCATGAGCTTATAGATGGCTTCTACACAGTCGTCAATGTAACAAAATGATCTCACCTGTTTACCGTCTCCCCAAATCTTAACTGTACCCCCCTGACCCGCCTCGATAACTTTTCTAGTTAGTGCCATTGGCGCTTTTGATCTTAACGTATCGATTAAACATTCAGCGCCATATATATTAAAAAACCTAGCAATTCGCACTTCAAGTCCATGATCTGCTTCGTAGGACTTATACATTCTTTCAGAAAATAATTTTTCCCATCCGTACTCACTATCTGGATTAGCTGGGTATACATCACTTTCTTTTAAAGGTTTTGAATCTATTTCTGTTTGTTTATTTTCGGGATAAACACATGCTGAGGAGGAATAAAACAGTCTCTTAACACCAGACCTGACTGACGCTTCTGCTGTATTAAGATTAATTAGAGCGTTGTCACGAAGTAAATCTGCTTTATTTGTGATCGTGTACTCTATACTTCCATTCTGAGCGGCAAGAGCATAAACCTTAGATACTCCTTCAGTTGCTTCAATCGCATTCCTAAAATCTCTTAAATCTAAAATTCTAAAATCATTAAAATCTGAAAGATCGGAAAACTGAGGATAAACTATATCTACGCCTCTTACAAAATATCCTTTTCTTTTAAGAAACCTAGCCAAATGATGACCTATGAAACCGCCTGCCCCAGTAACCAAAACCTTTTCTTGTTTTTTCATTTGCTTTGTAAGATGTGAACTATATTAACACATGAATTTAACGTTAACAACGCTTGAGGATTTTTAAATATTAAAAAAATGTTTAATCTTTTTAACTTTGTATTTAGTAAATAGTCCTACGTAATCTTTGGGAGAATAATAAAGACTTAATATTGAGACAATAATTTTAGTTAAGGGGTTGCCCCCTCTACAAATCCTTGCAGCTTCGCACGCCTTCGTATAAGCTTGTGGCTTAATTTTTACGATTTGAGGAGGGAGATCTGGTGATGAAAAAAGTTTATTGATAATTCTAATGTGGCCTAGTGCCATATCTAAGCCCTTGTGTCTTAGGGTAGCTGCGCCTTTGTGAGTTCTAAATGTTGAAAGAAATTTTGGAATTCTTACAAAGTCCCCTAAAAGCGCAGCTCTAAGTATAAAATCAAAGTCTCCAACATATTTAAATCTATCATCTCTTTTTTTTAATTTTCTTATTACTTTTTTTCTGAAAAATGTTGCAGGCCCTGGAGTCATACTATGCATCTTTACCATATATTCAAAGCTATACTCAGGGGTTACTACTTTTTCTATTTTCTTTCCTTTTTCATCAATCTTAATCCAATCTGGATACGCGCCAATTGCTTTTGGATTCTTTCTCATTGCCCTTACAATTTCTTTAATTGCTCCAGGAAGAAGTGGGTCATCTGAATTTACAACCCCTATTATTTCGCCATTTGCCATCCTAAAGCCTTTATTGACCGCATATTGCTCTCCCCTGTTCTTATGAGAGTCAAAAATTAATTTATTTTCAAATTCACTAACAACATCCTTAGTGTTATCAGATGAATTTCCGTCAAGAATAATGTATTCAATATTTTTGTAATCCTGACTTAAAACGCTTTTTATTGTTTCTCTCAAAAAAGCCGCTCTGTTGTAAGTTGGAGTAATCACAGAGACCAATGGCATATTTTTGATTTTCTTTTTCGGCTGTTTCATGAGTGATATTATAATTTGTGAGTTTCTTTGTTACAATGCTAGAAAATGAAAAAAAGTAAACCTTCCTGGACCCCCGATAGACCAGTTTCTAGTGGGGCGACTGCGTATCACATAGCAGTTGTCAACACTTCTTGGCACAAAGATAATATCAAAGAACTTATTAAAATAGTAAAAAACAAAACCCAAGCAAATGACGTTATTGTAGATTTTGGAGCTGGAACTGGGTCCTCAGCAATATACCTTCTTAAAAAACTTTCTATAGCTAAATTAGTACTAGTCGATAATTCCCCATCTTGGCTTGGGC
>CAYILI010000002.1:45329-48680 GCA_964364105.1 uncultured Gammaproteobacteria bacterium
TGGGCATGCTTATCAAATTTTAAGCTCAAATAAAAAGTCAGACTTTCTTTTGCTTGAAAAATTCAATGGTAAATACTTAACTCTAGATAAGCTTGTTGGAAGTAGTTCAGTAAATCACATAATCTGTGCAAATACCGTTCACCTAATCCCAAACATAACAGAAACTTTTAATGGGTTTTTAAAATCATTAAAAGAATCGGGATCACTTACTTTTCAAAGCGGAAATATAAAAAATAATAAAAATGATGGAATTTTAAGAATTGATGATACGATAAATCAAGTACACATTTTAGGACTAAAATTGATAAAAACAAATAAAAAATTTGAAAAGTACAGAAAAAATTTAGATGAAAAAATTCAAGAACAAAAAAGTCAGCGTAAACTAGTATTTCCTGATCCTAGGCCAATTGAGTACTACTTAGAAGCGCTAAAATCTGTTGGCTTCAAAAAAATAAATGTAACTTATAAACCAATAAAAGTCGCTTATGATGATTGGAAAAACTTCTTAAGTGTCAAGCGCCTACAGGCTGGAATTCTACCTGAAATTGGTGGAAAACACGCAACACCCCAGGAAGAAAAAGATAGAGCTGAAATAATAGTCTTGTCTGCTGAGGAATTATTTAAAAAACTAAAAAAAGAAAATCCGCATGCTGATTCAAAATTTTTTACAGCAGAATGGACTTATGTTTATGCCGAAAAATAAATTAACTTACCAAATAGAATATGATGCTTTCGCTAAATTTATAAATGGAGAAAAAATTCCTGTCGCTACATATGTCATTCTTATTTTAAAGTCATTTCTAGCAATACCTGAAATGCTTATAAGATATATCCCCGGAGGTTTTGGTTTTAAAATACGATACTACTATTACAAATTACTGCTAAAAGAATTAGGGGAAAATGTACTAATCGATGTCGGAGTATTTATAAATGGTACAAAAAATATTTCAATTAAAGAGTATACCTGGATCGATACAGGCGTAAAGCTAGAAGGAACACTGGGTGAAATAAAGATTGGAAAAAGGGTTCACATAGCTCCTTATGCAATTTTAGCCGCCAGAGAGCCAATAATCATTGAGGATTATGTAGGAATTGGCGCAAGCGCAAAGATATATTCAAATAGCGAACGTCCTTTTGGAGGGAAACGCATGAGCGGTCCTATGATTCCAGAAAAATATAAAGCATATTATTCTGAGAAAATAGTAATTGAAAAAGATAGTTGCGTCGGGACTGGGTCCATACTTCTCCCAGGAGCATACATAAGCGAAGGAGCAGTGGTAGGAGCGAATACAGTAGTTAAAAAGAAAATAGCACCATACGATATCGTTGCAGGTCTGCCTCCTAGAATTATCGGTAAAAGAGAAAAAGTAAATGTTCCGGATTTATGATCTTTCTTCACGTAGACGTTGATAATTTGTGGATTTATGAAAAAGAATTTGGTGTAAAAATCTTAAAGGATCCTGAATTTATCTACACCCACAGCCTACCAATTCTCCTTAAGTTACTTAAAAAATCTAATTCAAAAGCAACTTTTATGATAATTGGGCAAGATCTTTTGCTTCCAAAATGCAGAAAATTTTGCAAAAAAGCAGTAAGTGAAGGTCATGAAATAGCAAATCACTCCTGGAGTCATCCAGTCTTGTTTGGCAAAATGTCTTTCAGAGAAAAACAAGCTCAGATCATAAAAGCCCATGAGATCATTACTAAGGTCTGTAAGGTGGAACCGATTGGTTTTAGAGGACCCGGATATTATCAGGACAAAGAAATCATTCACATCTTGGGAGAACTTAATTATAAGTACGACACAAGCATATTGCCAGGATACGCAGAAATCCTAATGAGTCTCTATGCAAATTTAAAAAAGGGAGAAAATAGAAATAAAACATTTGGACGCACATCTTATGTTATAAAGGGTCAAAATCCACACAAACTTAAAAATGGTTTAATCGAATTCCCAATATCTATTTTGCCAATCTTAAGATTACCTATCCATACAACTTTTGCCTATTTTTTTGGCAAAAGATATCGTAATTTAATAATTAAATATTTTAATACAAAACCCAAGTATGCTCTTTATTTATTTCATGCGATTGATTTCGTAAATTTAGAAACTTCAGATAAAAATCATCCAGTTATCCCACTACGCATTAAATTTGAAAAAAGAATAAGCTTCTTAGAGGAAACATTGAATGCCTTAGTTTTAGCAAACGGAGGACCCCTAAAAACATCTCGGGAGACCATTAATTCCATTAAGCTTAGACTATAGCCATCCCCCGTGTACATCAAATACTGCACCAGTTATATAAGAGCTTTCACTGCTCGCTAAATATGCGACTAAGCTTGCCACTTCCTCTGGTTTTCCAGATCTCCCAATAGCTATTCTTGAAAGAATTTGCTCTTGATACTTTTCTGGAATCTGTGCGCTCATACCAGTCCCTATAAAACCTGGGCAAACCGCATTTACCGTGATGTTATCTTTTGCAACTTCTAATGCTACAGACTTCGTAAATCCTATCAAACCTGCCTTTGATGCTGCATAATTTGCTTTCCCAAACGCCCCTCTTACTGCAACAGATGAAATGTTAATAATGCGCCCATACCCTTGCTTTTTCATTAAGGGCAATAACTCTTTCGTAATATAAAATGGTCCGTACAAATTTGTTTTAAGAACAACGTCCCAGTCTTCATTGCTCATTTTCACAAGAGTTTTATCTCTTGAAATTCCTGAGCTATTAACAAGCACATCAATTTTTTTTACCTTTTCTAAAATTTTTTTACATGAAGATTCAACCTCATCGCTTTTAGAAACATCAAAACATATTGTAAGCGCATGAGCTTTAAGTTTTTTCAATTCTTTTTCAGTCGCTGTAAGACTAGAACTAGGACTCATTCCATGTAAAACTACTTGGAATCCGTCTTTTGCAAGGCGCAGCGCAATAGATCTTCCTATGCCTCGACTTGAACCGGTAGCAAATGCTATTTTTTTCATAAATTTTCAATTAGTATTGCTCCGCCTTGCCCTCCTCCAACACAGAGACTTGCAACTCCCAATCTCCCATTCGTTCGCTTTAAACCATTTATAAGAGCCCCGATAATCCTCACTCCGCTCATTCCCAGCGGATGACCAATTGATATTGCACCTCCATAAATATTTAGCTTTTTTTCATCAATTTTAAGCGAGTTAACTACCGAAAGGACTTGAACCGCAAATGCTTCATTAATCTCGAATAAATCTATATCTTTTAGCTTTAGTGAATTTTTTTTCAATAGCTTTTCGATCGCATATTTTGGACCCATTCCCATATCCTTAGGATCAAGTCCAACAAAACAAGAGTCAACTACACGAGCCAA
>CAYILI010000003.1:0-36730 GCA_964364105.1 uncultured Gammaproteobacteria bacterium
AAGTCACACTTTATACAAAATCCATAATTGACGATCTTAATTAAAAGCATTGCTTTACAAAAGTAATGCTTGTGACTAATACCAAAATCACAGTTGATGCACTGGCTTATGCCGATTGCCAGGAGGTTAAAGTTTTAAGCTGGGAACATCCGGAAGGGGAAAGTCTTAGAGAAAAAGTAGAAAAATATAAACTTTACCCTATAACTTCTTTATCTTTTCTTTCTATGCCTCAAAAACAGGAACTTTTAGCAAAAAACATAGTTTTAGTAAAAAGTATTTGTGAAAATCCAGAAATAATAAATCAAATCTCAATTCCTATTAACAAACGCGAAGAAATACTTGATGAAGCCAAAAGAGTCTGCACACTCTAGGCAATTATTTTGGAATTATTATAAGTTTGCGTATATAAAATTGGCTTGTCAAAGCTCACAACCTCTGGAATCGATAATTCAGCGAAAGTAAATTCTTTTGGTTTTTTATTTTCATCTATTACAGTAGACGTGTATCCTGCCCTATAGTTAATAGCTCGTTCTATTGATAAGCCATTAAAAAGTTGTAATTGAAAATAAGAACATGCTCCTTCCATAGTCTTTCCAGACACAGAATCTTCTTCAAATACAATAATCCTTCTTGCTTGGGTCATTTCTCTTAATTGGGCGATTTCTGAAATGGTCAACTGAGGTTTTTCATCTTCCTTCTTGTGTCTAGAAAAACGAACAACATAGAAAGCTGAATCACTTTGGGTAATGTCTTGGTAGCGTAGGAATACGTCCATTCCTGCAGCCGTTCCCCCATGCCCTAAAGCTATAAGCAAAATATTGTCACCATCATATCCATATGCCAACCTCTTTGCTGTTTCATAAGACTTTTCTGGATCTGTACCAACCCAAGTAGGTAAGTCGTCTTTTTGCTCTACAATCGTAGTTAATAATTGTGGCTGTTCTAATTCTATTCTGCCTCGAAAAGCTTGTAAAAGTTCAGGCGCATTTGGATCCCCAGCATAAATTGCTAGTCCTGTCTGCACAACCTGACTAACTAAATCTTCCACTTCATCAAATGGATTTTCAATTTTCCAATCAATTACTGCTCTGATAAGTCGCGGGGGATGAAGTGCAATAGAAAAAAAATCTCGGTCTTGGTCTGGACCTACCAATGCGTCCTCAAGATTATTAATTACAGAAGCAACTGTGCCTCGATACGCAGCTATTTCCGACATGTCTTGCCACTTTATGTGAGGAAATCTCTGTTTAAAAGCTTCAAAAGGAGATACGTAAACATCAGGTCGTTTATCTCTTGCCTCTATGGCATTATAAACAGCATCAACTCTATCTAGCTCGGGAATCATGGAATAATTTTATCAAAAAAAAGAAATAATTACAACTATAGGACTATATTAGGCATTGACCAATTTGTGTCTTTCAAGCTTATCTGCCATAAAACCATTTGGTACAGTTTTTAAATTAGGACCATTTGTTAAAAATCCGTTTCTGATAGTATGATCTCCGAACCGTTCGTTCAATGTATCAATCGTAGATTGGATCTTAGAAGTTTTTGCTTTAGTGTCAAACAAAGAAAGAGTAAGATTTACGGAGTCCTCCAGATTCCCTGCCCAAACAGAAATTTGTCTTACCATAGAAGGATTCCATTCATCATATAAATTTTTACAAAGGTTATAAATATCAGAGCCCTTATCTATGTGGTAACTAAGAGTTCTTCTTCCGTGATTAGTTTGATTTCCGCTTAAATACAAACCAATAGTCCGTGCTTTTTTATTAAGACGTCTTAACTTTATCCCAATTTCCTCACAAAGCTCATAAATATTCTGAAGAATTATCCTCTGATCATACTCATTTCTTGGCATACAGTAATTTCTGCCCACTGATTTTGTTTCCGATGCTAAATAATAGGGAATTACCTCAGAATCATCTACGCCTAATCCCAAATTTTTAAGAAAATGTCCCTCAACATCCTTAAATTCTTCTATTAATGTGTCAAGCGAGGCTGCGCGAAGCTGAAGGGGGGTAGTAATTCCTATTTTTCGAAGCCTAATCTCTGTTCTTTCTCCAATTCCGCAAAAATCAGTAAGCTTTACTTGAGAATAGACTCTTTCAACATTCCCAAAGCTAACTTCAACAAAACCCCGCCTGCCAAAGCCTGGCACTGGCGGGCAGGCGTTTGGTTTATTCATACCTGAGGCAAGTTTGGCGAGTAATTTATTGTGAGATAATCCAACTGAAACAGTAATATATTCGCCAATTTCTTCTTTTATTCTCTTTTTTATTAGATCGATAATTCTATAGCGGCTGCCAAATAAATGCTCGGTCGGGGAGATATCTATAAAAACCTCATCGAGTGAAAATAATTCAACATAAGGAGAATAGTCTTTACAAATATTTAAAAATATTTGAGTAACTTCCCAGTATTTTTCAAAATGTGCGGGAACAACCATGATTTGCGGACAAATTTTTTGCGCCTCCCAAACTCTGGTTACGTTCTTAACGCCAAACTTCTTAGCTTCACGACTCGCTGCAATTATGCAAGTCCTGCCATTTGTGGCAGTTACTCCAATTGGCTTACCCCGAAACGAAGGATCGAACTGCTGTTCGCATGAAGCAAAAAAAGAATCGAAGTCTATATGAAGAATCGTTCGTATCATAATTTAATTTTAAATTTTTAGTTTTCAATTTTCATTGAATTTTCAATTATTTAATTTTTAAACATTTAGATTTCATTTCAAATTTTAAATTTCGAATTGAAAATTTATATTAGAATCCAGAAAGCATACATTTTAATAACTTTTTTAAAAGCTTTTAGAGGATTTAACTTGGACAGAAAGTCGAACATATTTATAAATATACGTGAATTTTATACGCAAAACAATAGAACAAAACTAGAACATAAATATTCAAACGCTCTCAATTTTAGTAACACTTGACAGAATTTTTAGTATATGTCTAACTAAATATATAGAGATAAATTATAGAGGGGAGGTGAATTATATGAGCAAAGATACAATGAAATGGGTTGAATTAGTTGCAACACTCTTAGTGGTAGTTGGAGCTGTCAACTGGGGGCTAGTAGGGCTCGGTGGATTTATGGGCGCTAACTGGAACTTGGTAAATATGGTGCTCGGATCCTGGCCACAAGTTGAATGGCTAGTATACGTATTAGTAGGAGTAGCTGGTATTTGGCTATTCTACGATTGGTGGATGAAAATGTCGAAAAAGTAAATCCAGTACTTTTTCTACGGAGCGTTAAACCAACGTAGAAAAATGAAAAACGGCACATGCAAAACAAGTTTAGAGGTATTAAAAGTGCCGGATAAACCAATCGACTACTGAAAAGTATTTATTAACCTCACTCGTTTTGGCGGCTAGTTAAGATATATATAGTCGGAATGGGTGAGGTTATAATTTTATTTAAAACTAAACAGAAACTCCGAAATATCCAAGAACTCTATTAAAAATAAATCTTGGCCCCTGATAAAGAACAGTAAAAAGAATTAAAAGGCCAATTAGACCTACTAAAAATAAAGCGACCTCAAACATTTTTTCCCGCATTTCAGTTGATATTTTTGCCATAAAGCTATTGTAACACCAAAAAATTGCTTGTAACAACTATTTTTTGTTACAATTTTTATATGCAGTCTCCTAATTATCAGTTTCTAAAAGATAAGTGGACTAAAAGACATAAAGAACTACAAGAGGCAATAGCTCAAAAACATTCAGATTCATTTCGATGGCTTTCAGATAACACAAAGCAGCTAGCGGTTGGATCCTTAGGAAGTCTTGTTCTATTAACTTCTCCTATCCAAAAAGATTCCATGAATACGAAAGTAAAAGTAGCGGGTCTAGAAGCGCAAAAAATTAATACCAATGTATTTCTCATAACAGATCTCTCTAAATCTCTGCCTGATTTAGTTAGACCTCTTACCGGTAGCGAGGAAGCAGCTGCGAGCGCAATTCTCTCAAAAAACTTCGGAATGACTGTAACACCTGAAATTAACGGCTTAAGACTAAACAGAAGTTACGGACTTATCGGGTCTGAACAGCATTTAGCAAGATATCCGGGAGACAATATGAGCACACATTTTGATGGAAATAGTGAAGACGCAGAAAAATATCATTCATCTGGAATGGCACCAGGCCTTGGCGCTTGGGGATATTTCACCACTTCCAGGTCTCAAATGACAGAGGAAGACACCCTGCGTGAGAAATACTATATAGCAGTTCAGACCTTTCTGGCTCCAGATTTTAATAGTAGAGTTTCTGAATACAGAGACTTTTTCAAATACAGAAAAATGCTTGTAGTAAATCCAGAAAACGGTAAAGCAGTAGTCGCTGTAATTGGAGACGCTGGGCCCGCTGAGTGGACAGGAAAACACCTTGGGGGAAGCCCTGAAGTGATGAAGCACCTAGAAAGAGTAGATGGCGCAGCAAAAGGACCAGTTCTATATTTTTTCATAGAAGATCCTAACGACGCTATTCCATTAGGACCAGTAAAAGCTTTACAATAATATTATGAATCCCGTTAAAAGCCGCGATCGTATGGGCCTTAACGAGACAACTTAAAATATGAATACAAAAATAAATACAAAAAGGAGGACTAAGTAGATCGCGATCTGCTTCTAAACGGGATGAAAAATCATTTTTATACCCACGTTATAGAAACCTCATCAATCAGCCTTGCTTTAGCTGAAATGGAGCTAACTCAGAAAGAGCGAAAACATTTAATAGATCTTGCTCAGGAAAATCTACATCACGCAATTTTAGATTCGGTTTTATCAGAACTTTCCGATAAAGATAAGCAGGAATTTTTACTACTTCTTGCTCAGGACGATCATAAAAAAATCTGGAAACTTCTAACAGAGCGGGTTGACCACATAGAAGATAAAATTAAAAAAACCGCTGAAGACTTGAAAAAAGAACTTCACAAAGACATAGAGGAGTCGCATAAAAAATCTTCCAAAAAGTGATAAATAAATTTAAATTAAGTTTTGCTAAATCTGGTTTGACCGTTGGAAAACTTATCCCAATACTTGCTGGTGTTTTAATATTAACTAGTATTGGATTCTTAGCTTACTACAAACAATCGACGAATCTAAACAAAGAACTTAAACTAACTAATGAAAAGGCTCAGGCTGAACTTAACAAATTAAAATCCGAAGATCAATTTAAGAAAAATAAAGATCTTGAAGCTACCATCGCGAGTATTGAGAAAACATACGCTCAAGCCGTAACTCTTTATGAAAAAATAATTGATGCAAAAGACGCTAAGAGAAATGTAGTGGAATATGAAAAGACATTTGCCGCAAATCTAAACCTATTATCTAAAAGAAACTATGCTTCAGCAGGGGCGCAGTTTACTAAGCTAAGTACTAAAATAGATCAAGATGCTCCCAAACCTTTGGCATCAAGCGCGGTGGGAAACACGGCCAATGTAGCAATTAACAATACGGCACCAGGCTCAGGATTTAGTAGACAAAAGGTTAAAACAGATTTTGGAGAATTTATAGTAGACATTGTAGCTGCTGACATGAATTCTACCCGAGTTATTGTGGATACTGCTTCGGACGGAGACTGCAGAGATAATTGCCCGGTTTTGGCTTTAGGAGATTATGTAGGCAGAAGTGGTGCGTTTGCAGGAATTAATGGATCTTATTTTTGTCCGGCAAGCTATCCATCATGTGCTGGAAAAACCAATTCATTTGATACACTTCTTATGAATAAAAATAAGAAATATTTTAATTCTGATAATAATGTCTATTCTAATGTTCCGGTAGTAATATTTTCAGGAAATTCTGCTAGATTTATAGGAGCTAGTTCTGAGTGGGGAAGAGATACTGGCGTAGATGGAGTCTTAGCTAACCAACCGCTTTTAGTCTCAGGCGGGAACGTAGTTTTTGGAGGAGATGATGAAGTTAAAAGAACTGGATCTGGAAGCAGAAGTTTTGTTGGCTCTACTGGTTCAACTGCTTACATAGGAGTTGTTCACGGCGTAAATGCAGCACAAATGGCCAGAGTACTTTACGCTATGGGCATCCAGAACGCTTTAAACTTAGACTCTGGTGGATCAACTGCTCTTTGGAGCGGAGGTTATCGTGTAGGCCCTGGCCGCGCAATCCCAAACGCAATCTTATTCATTAGAAAATAGTTTTCAGAAAAAACAGCTTGAGCAAAAAACCACTTCCAGAATCACATGTCTTACCCTATTTAGCCACACAAGGTCGGACCTTGCGTGGCTAACTTACTGGTAGCTTACTTGTGATATTCTAGGTAATACAAACACGTAGACAGAGGAGCTAAAAATCATGATATGACAGTCCTGGTTCATCAGATTTTACGTTCATAAAATTCAAACGGCCAAGCGGATCCACCTCTACGCGATCCCATGCTTTTCCATACTGATCAAATATTCCTGTCGTCCTACTTGGAGGATGAATTCCACCGGAAATTCCATTTCCGTACCTAAAAAATCTTCTAATTGGATTCTGTATAGCATCAACTAGACTTGGCATAATTTCATCATTATTCCTTATAAAAGCATCTGTTCCAATTGCGCTTGGGACACCAGATCCATATGTAGATATTTCTGTTGGCCCTACGGCTATCGAAACAAGATAGAAATCTTCACTATATCCTGAACCAGATTCTGATGAATTAAATAATTTTCTGAGTTTATCTAATTTCCCTGCTCCGGGATTGTTTGGTTGGAGTGTTTCGCGAAATGAGGAACCAAAATGATTGCCCCAAAAAAGCTGTATTAAATCAAACACTTCAACTTCTCCAGAAGTCGTTTGTTTCCATTTTAAATCTGAAGATACACCGCTAAATCTGGTCGCCTGTATGACTGGGTCATGATCTTTTATTGCCATTAATAAATCAGTCAAATCAGATCTAACAGGTGGAATTTCTCTTGTTTTTTCTGCAACTAGTCTCATTACCCGTAATCTTTCCTGATATTCTCTCTCGAGCTTCAGATTTCTAGCTTGTCTTTCTGCAGCAAGCTCAGCATACTGCGCTTCGCGAAGCCTTCTAAGTTTACCTAATTCTTCTGCGGCTTTTTGCGCAGCTAGAGCTTCCTGGGCGGATTTAAAACGTTCGTAAATATCCTTAGACATATATTAAGCCCAAAGTATATTCTTACTCAAAAGAAAAATCAAATTTTCAGTTTAAATTCAGTAAAATGATCTAACTTCTAAACTAGCCACACAAGGTCGGACCTTGCGTGGCTAGAGCCTTAAATTTCCACGTAAACAAACTTTGCCGGTGGACTGGACAAAATAGCCTCTAAATTATATAATCGCGTGAATGTTAAGAGGAATAGATACAGCAATATTAGCCGGAGCGATAACCTTTTCAGGAATTGGAAGCACTCCACAGCCAGCAAGAATCAGTGAAAATCCAATTAAACCTAGAATAGAAACAGTTACAAGTATGGCTTCGCCTGCAAAGACTGAAACTCCCGAACCAACCTTTAATCAAGAAGCTTATACTCCTAACGAGGAAGATGCGACATTTATTAGTGACATTTCTAAATTTCTTTTAGAAACGGCTTCAAACCCGGTGTTTTACCAAGAAATGATTGACAGATACTATGGAGATTTTGATACTTATTTTGATATCTATAAAGCTCCTAATGAATTCGGTTTTCAATATAACCCGTTTGGAAAAGAAAATCCTGTGATGATTAACTTTTATGCTCGGGGGTACAATGATACAGATATCGACGGCGGGGAGCTTACCCATACTATAAACACTCTTTACTTAAAAGTGGGCGATGACGGAACTATATTTACGCCTAGAGAGGACGTGGATTCATTCCCCCTAGAGTATTTACCGGAAATCGTGGAAGATAATTTTATAACTCTCGGGATGGAAGGACTAGAATGGCAAGCTAATACTACTGATCCAATGAGGCAAATAATTTTTAAGGAAATAATTACTCCAATAACTTCATACAGTATCGCAGGTGATACGCTGGGAAATTTATTTCTAAACACCGAGAGCACTCTTCCCGCATCAATTGACCAACAACAGTAACTTACTCTCAGTGTGATATACTCTATCCTTAATGGAGATCATTCCCCAGCTTGGCCTCGTAATTCTTCTCGTATTTTTAAACGGTTTTTTCGTGGCTTCTGAATTTGCATTAGTAGGAGTTAGAAAAACCAGAATTGATGAGTTAGCAAGAAAAGATAATAAATCAGCAAAATTAGTCCAAAAGGCGCTAAATCACCTTGATACTTATATTTCAGCTACACAGCTAGGAATTACTCTTGCAAGCCTAGCTCTAGGTTGGGTAGGAGAACCATTTTTGGCACGATTTTTTGAGCCTATTCTTGAACACTATATGCCGACAAATCTGGCTTTTATTTCTAGCCACGGTCTATCATTCACAATCGCTTTTTCAATAATCACATTTCTTCATATAGTAATGGGTGAGCTTGCGCCTAAATCTATTGCATTGCAAAAAGCAGAGAAAACTTCCCTCTGGATAATTAGACCTCTTCTTATTTTTACTGCTATCTTTAAACCTTTTATTTATGTTTTAAATGGTGCAGGAATTTTAGTACTAAAACTTGTTGGATTTAAAGCTCCAAGTGGACACCAATTAGTTCATTCTGAAGAAGAAATAAAAATGATCTTAGCCCAAAGTGCAGAAGAAGGTGCAATTGAAAAACAAGAAGCTGAAATGGTTTATAGCGTCTTAAAACTTGGAGACACGCCAGTTAGAAAAGTTATGATCCCAAAAAGCAAGGTCATAGCTTTTGAAAAAGATACATCCCTAAAGCACATGATTAAAATTTTTCAAAAAAACCCGCACAGCAGATTCCCCATATATCAAGATGACATTGATCATGTTTTAGGGTTTATTCACGTAAAGGACGTTTATAAAAATCTTTTCTCTCAAAGTAAATTTGAAAGTTTTAGGGAAGTGTACTTAAACTTTTTATTTAAAAATAGGGAAAGAAAATTATCGAAAATGGGAATAATAAGAGAAGTTCCTAAAATTTCTGAAAATAAAAAAATTGACGATGCGATGATCTTACTCCGAGAAAAAAGGGTGCATATGGCAATAGTTAAAGATGAAGACAATAAAACGGCAGGCATAGTCACCTTGGAAGATCTGGTAGAAAGCTTAGTCGGAGAAATTCATGATGAATTTGAAATGCCAGAAAAAGGAGTTACGAAAACAGAAAAAATCAAAAAAATTACATCTTTTATCAAAAAACAGATTTGAAAACTTCTAAACTATAGGGCTACTTATTTAGTTGACATTCAAAATAAAATAACCTATAATATATATTACTATGGGACGAAGAGAAATACTTATAACTGCTGGCGTAATACTGTTTATAGTGGTTTTTGTCGTGCTTTTTATTTTAAGCAGAATTCAACCTGCGATTAACACAAATTCTACGAAAAGCTCTAAAATAACATCAAAGTCTACTACGATAGTTGTAAATAAGAATATAATTTCAGTAGACAATTTAGTTAGTGATCCACTTGTTTATGATGGCCTAAATGTTGAAGTTGAATCTAAAGTTGTTGATTGGGCTACTAAAAGAGTCTTTACCGTAGGAAGCACACCTGGGTTATTGGGCGGTGGAGGAAAAACATTAATAGTAGTTAGAAGAACTAATTTTAGATTACCAAAAGACACAAAAGGCAATGAGTTAGGACTTGGTGAATTAGTAAATGTCAGACTTAAAGGAAAAGCCAGAATCATGGATAAAACCGAATTGGGACTCCTTATGGGTATTGATCTTGATGGATCAGACATAAGACTAGATGATGGAAATATAAATAACTGGAAAGAAGGAACAATTCTTATCTTAGATTCTGTAGAAAAAATTTAAAGCGCCACCACGGATCCCTTTTGCCAGCCAACTGGCACCTCACACTGATTCGCGAATGTCTTATGCCTACCTGAAATCGGATTCTTAGCGCTTACTGCTAACTCTGAATCGCAATTACCACTTCTGTCCAAATTCATTCCAGTCCCAATAAAAAACCAGTATAAAATTACTAAAAGCACTATCGTACCAGTAAGTCCAAAGATTTTCATAGGAAGTGTTAAAAGAAACATAAATTTAGTATAGCAAGTTTTCTATACTGATATACTAGAATAGATATAGAGTGAAAAATTCTAAGAAGCTTATCAAATTTTTGTCTAAATCCAGACTCTCCTTAATCCTATTTATTGAAATCTTAGTTAGTTTATTTATAAGCTTAGGCTCTCTATATTTATTTCTAAAAATAGGACATGAAGCATTAGATAAAGATATCTTAGTCATAGATTCTGGAATTATAAATTATATCTATAGCTTTAGAAGTCCGGCCATGAATAATATAATGATGTTTTTTACGTCACTTGGAAGCGGACTTTCTCTAATATTACTTTCAACTATTATGATTCTCTATATTGGCACAATACGCAAAAAAGACGTAGGAATTTATCTGGCAATTCTTTACTCAGGCATACTCTTAAATGCAATCCTAAAATTTACTTACCAAAGACCTAGGCCTGATTATCTACCCTTAATTCATGAGACAAGTTCAAGTTTTCCCTCGGGGCACTCTATGAATAGCTTTGTTTTCTTCGCGGCTTTTTCCTATTTTATTTTAAGAGAAACAAAAAACACAAAACTTACTGTCATAATTTCAATTCTTTCAACAATAATTATTATTCTTATCGGCATAAGTAGGATTTATTTAGGAGCGCATTATCCCAGTGACGTTATAGGTGGATTCATTGCTGGATTTTTATTGTTCACATCTGCTATTCTTTTTGAGAAGATAATTATCTTTAAAAGATTATATAAGTCTTCTAAAAAATGAGAGACGCAAAGCCCACATTTCTAGAATCAGTAGGATATGCCATAACAGGCATAAAAGTTGCTATCAGGTATAACCGGAATATTCGCATCCACATTGTAATAGCAGTTTTAGTAGTTATTGCTACTTTTATTTTCGGGCTAAATCAATTTGAAAAAGCTATCATTTGCATGATCATTCTTCTGGTAATTTCCGCTGAAATGATCAACACGGCGATTGAAGAGATTGTGGATTTAGTAACCAAAGATTATAGAGAAGAGGCAAAATACGCTAAAGATGTCTCAGCGGGAATGGTATTAATTGTTGCTGGGGGATCAATTGCGGTTGGATTTTTAGTATTCACACCTCATGTTCTCAAGTTTATTTTCCCAAGCTAGGTTCTATTTCTTCCACTCCCTTTTCCTCTGTTTGCTCTTGCAATTTTTGTCGCTTCTTCACGTCTTGCTTTTTCAGCATCAAAGTCTGTTTCGAAAGGTAACGGAGTATATGAATCCGGAGCTGGAAGCCCCATCCTACTGGCCCTCACATAATCACCATGGCTTAATCTTTTCTCTCTCAATGGCGTAACGTCTATTGCTTTATGCTCACCACCATTTAAAACAGTTGAAATTTCAGTAAAGGTCGCATCCCGAACAGAAGTACCAACTACCCCATTCTCACTAGTTCTTAATGACTGAGTCCTTGATTGAACCTTACGTCAATAACCAAACTATAGGACTCCTTATTGTGGCTATAACTCCGCTTTGATATAATAGTTTTAGCTTTAGGTCTAAGTGTTTGATTGTGGATCCACTAGATATTGTTATTATTAATTTGTTCATTGACAGTAAGTCCACATAAGCCTTATTCTTATAGAGTGAAGTCTTGCATCAGATGTAAGAATAAGTTTAAAGCTTCTTAGTAGGCACCTTAATTGTCCAAGCTGTAGAAAAAAATCTTACAAAAATTCTTGTCCAATTTGCAAAAAACCAAAACAAAGAAAGTCCAATTTATGTTCTGTTTGTTTTAATCTGAGTAAACAGTACCCATGCTCAAAAACAAGACATATTAGTAAGAATGGGTATGTCTACGTTTATTTTAGAGCTCATCCAAACTGCGACAAAGAAGGAAGGGTATTTGAACATCGTCTGATTATGGAGAAAAAACTAGGAAGATATTTGCTCCCTTTTGAAAATGTACATCATAAGAATGGGTTAAAATCAGATAATAGAATTGAAAATCTTGAACTTTGGGTTAAGGCTCAGCCTGCTGGCGCTAGAGTCGAGGATGTTGTAAAATGGGCTGAGGAAATCATGAGATTATATGGTGGCGTTAGCTCAATTGGCTAGAGCATCAGATTGTGGTTCTGAAGGTTGCCGGTTCGATTCCGGTACGCCACCCATTCGACAAGCTCGAGGTTACTGACCTATTTTGTATTCATTGAAATCTTCTTATCCAAGTTGTATTCTTTAATTATGTTAACTAAAAATGATTTGAGTGAAATTGGAAAAATAATAAGAGAAAGCATAAACCCTCTTGAACTTAAAGTAAACTCGATGGAGAAAGATCTAAAAGATGTTAAGAAGAGAGTTAGAAAAACTGAAAAGACTGTAAATATAATGATCGATCGTTTTGATAAAGATATAGTAGGAACCCAGAGGCGAGTTAGAATTATAGAAGATCATCTAAATTTATAAAGCCGTCGAACCATCCCCATTATCCACCCATAAAATTTGTCCGCAGATTTCAGGGTAAACCCCAGATTTTCTAGCCTCGAAAATCTACGAACCATAATGAGATCTAGAACAACTATAATTACCAAGCATTATTTACGTAATTTAATAAGAAGACAAGCGGTAAGAATGCTAATGTCCAGATGATTCCAAATGCTACTCTTTTTATAATAATTTCTTTATCTTGTAAGCCTTTATTACCTTGCCTCAATCTTATTAAAATAACTGTTATACCGATAAATAATGTTATAAATTTTAAAAAATGTATTTCAGGACTTCTTCCATAGTCTATGTTGATTCTTGTTCCCCAATGTGAAATTTCATGAGTTAAATCATAGGCAAAAGCATATAAAAAATAACTTGGGACATAATATAAAATTATCCCAAATACATCGAACCAGTAAAATTTCTTTTTTTGCTTCATAAAAAAAGACTAACATAAATTAATTAAATTGACAATTACCTTCGTGTAGGTATATAAAAGTTATATGGCAAAAAAGGCACCTCCGGTAACTATTACGCAGTTTCTATTTATAGTAATTCCTCTATTTTTGCTTTTTCCCATTGTTTTTTATTTAGGCGAAAATGGCATTGAAATTGGTCTCGGGATGATAGTTTTATGGGGTTTATTTGTTTTTTATCAAATGTATAAGCACCGAAATTACAAGAAACCAGAAGATACATTATTTAAAAGTTCAATTGAAAGGCAAAATAAAATATTTATTTTTGGGATAATTGGAATAATTATTTTTATGTCAATGTTTTTCGGAATTATGTATTACTGGCTTAAAGACGTTGCAGTTGTTGAGAACTGTAAAGAAATTGCATTTGCAAAAGGACAAAGTGTTTATACGACAGGAAAGGTAGACATTTTAACTTATAATAAAACTTTTGAAGAATGCGTTAAGACTTATAAAGTTTCTTTTGGTGATTTTTACAAGGATATCTTCGGTGCAGCTAGAGATAGAGCTGAAGAAGATAAGAAGATAAGAAGATAAGAGATAATTTGATTTTTCGTAAGCTACTAGAATTTGTTCTAGGAACTCATCATCTAGGACCCACTCGACAGGTTCAAGGTTTGCTGACCTAATTTGTTATATTGAAATAAATTAATCAAAGACTTATTCTTAAGACATGATAACGAAAACTGATTTAGATCAGATAGGAAAAGTTGTTCGAAAAATAGTAAGAGAAGAAGTAGAGGCTGAATCTAAAAACATAAAGGATGACTTAGAGCACGAAATAAGGACAGCAAATCTTCATATAAGAAAATCGATTGGGGAATTAGAAGATAGACTGAAAAACGTAGAAATTAGGTTATCTTCTATTGAAAATGAGCTAAAATCATTGAGAAAAGATGTTAAAAAGCTCCAGAAAGATGTAAGCGTCGCTATTGATGTCTTTAATGTTGAAGATACAAGGCTAGGTAAAAGAGTTCAAAAAATTGAAGCCCATCTTCAAATTTAAACTTTCCGAACCATCTCCGTCATCCACCCATCGTCCTATAGTATTGACTTTTAACTTCACTTTTGATATAGTTCTACTCTATGTATGGACCAGAATCTTCACCACTAAGACCCGATGCGGCCGATCTTTTAATTGAGGGGGTATCTATGTTTCCAAATATTCAATTCGATAAAATAGATGTTCCTACCACTCAGTTTCCAGCTCTAACGGATAGAGTTCAGGCAATTCAAGATGAATTAGGCAGGCCGCCCGTTACGGCAGTTTTTTGTTCTCAAGGAATATATAGATCTCGTATTATTGCAAGTAAGCTACATGAAGCAAGTCTTGTTCAGCTTTCAAAATTTAACTGGAGACGTCAGGATATACCGGGGGATGAAAGGGGTAAGCCATGGACCTCATCTGAACATGAAATGGCATTAGGTGCGGGGTTGCGGGGTTATGAGGCTAATTCTTTAGGAATTGATGATGATGGTGGAATTGTCAATACAAAGGGAGAAACTGAACTAATTGATTTGTTGATTATAGCTCTCTCTTCAGATGTTATTAGAACAAGAAATCTAGAAGTTTTAGTTAATTTATTAAAATATTTTCAAGCAAGATTACCAGAAACTGAACAAACCAGACCCGCTTATCTTGTATGGTTAAATACCTCTGAAGATGATCTTGATATTTGGTTTCCGGAGTTAGCGCAAAAAGAGTAAATCTGTTCTAAAAACTCATCATCTAGGACCCACGATATAGTTTGATATAGTTTAAATATTCATATATAATCTCCCCATGGAAAGACCAGGCTCTACACCTGAAATTGATGGTTTACCAACTGGGTTAATTTATACTCCTGAGCAATTTGATGCAAAAATGTTATCAGGTCAATTTCCATTGACTGATTTAATAGCATGTCATTCTCATAAAACAGAACGTATTCAAATGGATTTTAGAGATGAAGACATGGAGAGAAAACAATGGATTCAATTGTTTCCAAAGCAAGTAAAACAAATTGGTTTTGGTAGATTTAGTCACAGGTTAGAAAGATATTATATTCCGCCAGTAGAGCTGCTTCGTGCTAATAGAGTGGATTTTGCTCATGAAATTCAGGTTGTATATGGTGGTTTAGATTTAGAAGGATATATTGCAGGACTTAATCCCAGACAAGACCCTGAATGGTTTGGGGCTGTAAGACTCGAAAGAAGAATTCCCGCTACTTATATTAAAGTAATAATCCCATTTTAGTAATTAGTTAATTTGTTTTAAGAATTTAATTTATAAAAATAAATTAACAAAAGATATTTTATAAAACTCGATTTCTTCAGCCTTCAACCTACTGAAATAAGTCCGAACATCTTTCGCTAACCCACCCATTAAATTGTTTTGAGGGTGCAAAAAGGCACTTTGACTTAATATAGAATCAAAATTAACAGACCCCTCCGCTATTGTTTTTCAATTCTCCATAAGGTCAGGGGTTAATCCCGCATTAACCTATAAGTTTGGTGATTTGTTAATAAAATTGTATAATAGGGAAGAGAGGAGAAAAATAGTATGAACGGAATAATTAAAACAAAAACAGAAAAAGGATTTGGATTTATTTCTCGTGAAGGAGAAGATAGAGATCTTTTTTTCCATTCAAATGATTTAGTCGGTGTGACTTTTGATGAACTTCAAGTAGGAGCAGCCGTGACTTTTGAGGTTGTACAAACCGAAAAAGGATCAAATGCAAAAAACGTAAAACTTGCTTAAAGTCTTACTAATTGCAAATAAAGAGCCTCGCACCATGCGAGGTTTTTTGTTATGTATCTCATGCGCTTTACTCGAGGAATGAGAAGACCTTGTTGTTTCAATAGAAATCTATGCAGTAGCCTTATGTCTCAAAAAATTGGCAATTTTTAACTTAAAAACCAAGCTTCTCATTAACGATGATTACATAAATTTGTCTACCCATCATTGGATTTTCCTTGTGAAGAATAAGTGTTTTGGCGTGAGTTGTACCAACTCCATAAACTCCTTGCATTCTTTTATTTTCAAGAGGTATTACGTGCTCATCTAATCTTTTAAATGCTCCGTCAAGGTCGGTTACAATTTTTTGCGCTCCCACTACAAATATTATATTTTGAGAAGTAAATACCAAATGGGGAAGCTGACTACCCGTATTAGAAGCAATCAGAATTTCACCATTTTGTGTAACCGCATGAGCACTACCTAAATAGAAATCAGAAATTACTGATGTTTTCCTAAGCTTACTCTGTTTTTCCGGATCAAGTTCAGCTAAAACTTTTTCATGAAGATTATTCCACTTATGCTTGCCATTTTTTAAATAATCTATATATCCAATTTCCCCAAGTGTTGCTGATGCTCCATTCATGACTGTTGCCTCATGTGGAATTAAGTCCTGAATTTTTTCAAATGCTTCTTCTCTTGTATCTACAAATATAGGTAAGAATCCATTTACCTTAAGAGAGTTAATTGTTTTTAAAACTACTGAATTATCAGCTAGTTCGTTAAAATTGTTTTTATTATTTGTTTGAGCGGGTGTCATACTTATGTTATAATTGCTACATAAACTATAGCGCTAAGAAATTTATAGTACTATAGAAATTATAGTATGTCAACGACCAAATTTGAAGCTTCAGAAATAGATAATGCAATCTCAATGATTGCTGAAGCTCATATGCTTTGTATTATCAATCATCTTTCTGAAAAAGAAATGAGATTTAATGAAATTCAGCGCTCAATTAAGGATTTAAATCCGGCTACACTTTCTGATCGACTGAAAAAACTTGAAAAAGACGGATTAGTTAATAGGAAAGAAGAAACACTCGATAAGGTTTCTGTTGTTTATGCTCTTACTGAAAAAGGGAGGGCAATTCTTCCTGTCATAAATGAGATTTCAAAATTCGCACAGAAATATTCATAACTTCCGAAGCATCAACTATCACGAAATAAGTGATATAATTCCTCCTTATGTCTAGGGAAATTCCAACAAATGTTGAGACCGTCGAAATGCAGAAGGAAATTGTCAGAGTAACTGATACTGCAAGAGCATATACCGCATTTGAACGTAATCATTTTTATAGTGCTCAATGGCCCAGGGACCTTAGATGGTATACTCAGGACCACCCTGATTTGACTCCTGAATATTTTCAATTGATAGGCTTGGTAGGAATTCTTGCATCCCAATATGGTTTTCAATCTTTAGACTACACTGCGACCAGACACGCTAGGGGTGACTGGGACCAACCATCTGCAGATCCAAAGCATCAATTAGCACTAGGCATAGAGATTGCAAAGAAGGGAGATCAGGCATATCCAATTAAAGAATCAATTGCATCTAGGTTTGAGGAAGGTTCACCCGGGTGGTGGGGAACATGGAATGTTTTTATAAAATCACGAGGAGGGATAGTACCAGTTCCTCAGACTCTTGGAGAAATAGAAGGACTTATGAAAAATGCGGAATATAGATTTAAGGATGGCAGAAAAATAACTTTACCAGACCCAGACTTAAATAGTAGATTTGCCAGATTACGTTTTACTGGAGATAAGGCAGACACAATATCTAATGAAGAATTCGAACAAGAAGTTTTACCTAGGGTAGTTGAAACAACTCAAGGGTGGATAAATCCTATTCCTGTGTTTACTAGAGATAGACCGACACCAAAATCCATATTTGTGGATACTGATCAAGAATCTATAGGTGGTACAACGCCAATTGCCTAAAATTAGAAATTGTTTTCTGAAATTATTTTAAGTAGATTTGGAACTCCGGGATCTCCTGGCATGTACCATTCGCTTCCTTTTGCTCCATATTTAAAATATGCAATACCTGAAAGACTATTATCCCTCATGACTTGGTCTATGTCATTTAAAAGCTGACTTTCTGATGGCTTCACCCAAAGAGGCTGTTCTTCCCAAGCACCAAGCGCAATGATAATTTTAGTATCTGGGTCAATTTTTCTGATCGAACTTTTAGCTCTTTCTGTTACTACGCTTACAAAATCATCATAATAGTCGTCAACATTACTATACGCATTAACCATAACTATATCTGCCGTATTCTTATCAAAGGGATTTCCGCCTCTAAAAAAATTATTGTCATTATCATAAAAAAACCATCCGTTCATACGTACGAGAATTGGGTGAACTGGATCAGCTTGCTTTACATCTTTATAAGATTGCTTAAGTTGAAATTGAGTCAGCATAAACCTTGAAGGGTTAGGAAAAACAGATCCTGCCTCATTGGATATGTCCCAAGCGTATACAGCAGGGTGGTCTTTCCACCTCTTAATCCAATCCACCACATCTTTTTTATTCCAGGTAGGCTTTTGGTCATCCGGATATCTTTCCTGATCGCACTTATAACCCCACTCAGCTTCTCCCGAACCTGCAGGCATTATAACTTTAATGTGATATTTTTGACTTTGATCCAGGAAATATTTAATATTCTCATCACTTGCGCAAATATCAAAATTTCCCTCTATAACATCTACTTTTGCATCTTCTAAGATTTTAAAATCCGCTTCTGCTAGACCAAAATGATCCATATAAGCTTCTCCAACATCCTTCATGATTTTCAGATGGGGAACATTTGAAGCTTTATAATTCGTAATAACAATTAAAAATGCTATTAAAAAAAGTGTAATTAATAAATATAAGTATTTCATTTGCCAAAGAATACAGAGTCTACATAAAGTTCAGTTGTGCTATTTGGAGTTGAATAGTATTGCAAACGCACACTTTTAACTTGCGCACTTGTTGGCGCATAATCAAACTCTTTAGTACCTATAAAAACAGAGTCTACAAGCCCTTTCCATTGTCCCGAAATCCAATTACCTGATAAGTCATATTCATCTATATAAAACCCAAACTCTCCGCCAATCGTTAAAGTCTTAAGATATTGTGTCCACTTATAACTCACGGTTGAATCCACACTAATTTTTGAACTAAATGCATGCGTGGAAAGAAGATTAGGAACAAGATGAAGTGAATTTTTCCCGTCATTTCCAAGTGAATTCTGGTCTATGGAAAAGCTATCGCTATCTCTTTCCCATAAATCTGCCCAATCACTTATAAGACTCTCAAAACTATTATTCGCTATAAGGCTTATACTAGCGATGGAAGTAGGCGAAGCCGTAGGCGTCGCAGTAGGGAAGGGAGTCAAAGTTATAGTAGGTATTAATGTCAAAGTTGGTGTTAAAGTAGGTGATGGCACTGGCAAGCTCTCTACTGGATCTAAATCGTCTAGCGGATTTACGACACCTTGCGCATTCGTTAAATTATATAATTGATAATTATCTACGAAGATTTGCCCAGAAACCGCAGCACTAAAAAATGTTTGGATTTTAAATTTTGCAACAGAAGGAGAAGACGGCGTATAAATAGTTGAAAAATATGAAACAACTAAATTATTAACTGGATAATACTGGCCTGATATCCAATTATTTGAAGAATCATATTCATCTATATAAAAACCAAATTCTCCGCCTTTTCTGCCCAGTGTATTAATAAAAGCTTTAAAAGCATATTTTGAACCTGGAATTACAGATACTCTTGGTGTGTAAAGATGTCCCTGCGCTGTTCCCGTAAACTTAATCGAGTCCACAGAAGAGGGAAAAACGCCTTTTGACGAGATATCTTTTATAACACTTGCTGGATTATCAGCGACCCAGCCCTGTGAAATTCCACCCGAAAAACTTCCATTCGGGAGTATATTCGTAGATCCCATGTTAAACCCTTCACTCACTTTAACTGAACGAATCAAACCTACATTCTGCTTGGTTTTAACGTATGATGCTATTTGATCAAGTTTTGCTTTACTATACTCATATTCGTCAGGATTTGAATTAGCGGTTATTTTTACTTTATGAAAAACTAGAATGAGCCACTGCTTATTTGCAATAGCAGTATCAATTGCTGTTTTTACCTCTGCAACTGTCACTGGTTCCTGTACCTGTTTTACCTGAAGTATATAATCATTATAGGGGAAGATGTTTTTATTCCTATCCCAAAAGCCCCTATGGGAGGCATAGTACTTTGCAACAATCGCTAAAGAACTATAATCATAGTCTCCTTCTGGGCTTGCAAACTGAGAAACTTTTAAACCGTGGTTTTGTAATTCTTTCTTGCCTTGTAGAATTTCTGTTTCTTTTTGCGCAGCCGTTAGCTCAGAAAGTCTTTTATGATTTATGCTGTGCCCGCCAACCTCCCAGCCATATAGATCTTGTAATTGTTTTACCTGGGTCCAATTCATGTACGAAGCTGTTGGATCTACATTATTCCTGCAAACTCCCGTATTATTAATGCATCCAGTCGATACATAGACAGTCCCATCAATTCCATATTTAGCCAATACGGGTTCCGCTATGTTAATCGTACTTTGAAAACCGTCATCAAACGTAAAAGAAACTTTTGCAGTATTTGATGCAGCATATGCATAGGTTCTTATAAAACCAAACATAAGAACGAAAATTAAAATGACAATTGTTTTATTTAATATTTCTTTCATATTTCTTCTATGTTAATAAGCCTTGCTCTGACCCTATATCTATTTTGATCAAAAACCCCATCGCAAGTAATTAATGTTAAAATTGGATTTTCCTCCGGGTAAAATGCTTCAACTGATGAAGGTAAAACCTTATCGCTTGCCTCAACTACGTAAAATGCTTTATAGTTTTGACCATAAACAATTACGCTGTCTCCAACCGAGAGCCTCTTAATATTTAAAAAAACATCAGGAAGGGCATGACCAAATATTCCTACATTTCCTGTCTTTTCATTAATAAGACTCGTACCTTCTGCGAAATTTGCAACACCCGGATGAACTTCCCATGTACCATTTTCCATAGGAACCGAAACAACAGGAAGATCAATACCCGCTTTCTCCATTACCACCCTTTCTGGAGTAAAAGATATTACGTTTTCTTGTTCCACGTCAACCGACACATAACAATTAGCACACTCCCCGTCACCAGCATCTACTACCTGCGCAAACTTTTGGTCCAGTGTGACAAAACTTAATATTGCAGTAGTTAATAAGAAAACTGCAAATATGTTAACCCTATTTAATAAAAACTTCATACACTCCTATTTTTTAAATATCGGCTGATATGTCCCAATAACATTAAGAATAATATTGCGTTAATAACTACAAAACTTGCTGCTATTACAGGGTGAACTTTATCTGCTAGGATAAATCCTGCAGCTGAAGTCGCTGGCAATGCAGTTGCTAAACCCAATACTCCTCCTTTTCCATATTCTGTCATACTATAAAACACCTCCTTTCTTACCTGGTTCCCCAGGCAGCTCCATAACCAATTCTGGAAAATCCAGATTGGCTTAGCTTATATAAATTGTTAATTCCAGTTACAAACTTAGAAGCGGCAAAACTATAAAATAAAAACAAATATGAACCTAAAAGAATAAGACTTAATAAATTCGAATAAATGAATTCCGGGAAGAAAGTAAATTTAAGAATAGAATCTTTGAAATCCCGATCAGGATAGGAGAGATGTGTGAAAACCGTATAAACTATAATTACTGCAAAATTTATTGAAGAAATTGCAAATAAAACAGGCGTAAATGCTGACTCCTTATAAGTTCCTGCATAAATAAAGGATAGTGTAATCAAGATCAACAAAACTATAAAAGTGAAATGTCCAACCAGGTCTTGGTAAATTGCAATAAACCAATTCCAGTTCTGAATTATTACTCTTAAGCCTCCACTTGTCCATCTTGCCCGTTGTTTCCAAAGACTACTAAATGTTTCCGGAACTTTTGTCCATGCCACAGCAGTCTGAGAAATTCTAACTTCCCATCCTTTTATTTTTGATCTAACAGTAAAATCATAGTCTTCGATCAGATGCCCCTTTGAAAAACCGTTTAGATCTTCTAGAACAGTCATTCTAATTGCTGCTAACATCCCCTGCATTACGAGAGGACCCCGGAAAAAACCATTATCAGCAATTTTCGTAATATTAAAACTGTGATACTCCATCGCTTGCATGCGAGTTAGCAAATTTTTATTTTTGTTTATCACTCTAACTTGAGAGCAAACAATTCCAATTTTTGAATGTTTATAAAGTTCATTTATCATCTCGGGAATTGTACTTTGGATAATTTTTACGTCATCATCAAATGTGAAGACTACATCTGGTCTTTGATAAACCAATGATCTTAAATAATTCACTCCATAATTTAGGGCTCCAGCTTTCATTTGATTTTCAGCCGTTCTTAGAATAATAATCTTGTAATTAAATCTTGCTAATTCAGAAATCATAGAAAAAATATTTTGAGTTTCGGAATCATTTGGAGAAGAATCATCAACTACCACAATTGATACCTTTGGAAACCAATCAGAAATGGATTTTATTAAATTATATGTTTCAATTGATGGCTTATAAGTGGGAATTACTACTGAAACACTTTTACCATAAAAGGTGGCTTCAAAGCTTTTTTTAGCAGGAGTTTTTGGAATAAAAAAACTAGAAAAATTCTCTAAAGTTTTTTTAGAGATGTTACGTAAGATAAATTTTCGAGCGTTATAAAGTATAAAAAATATTTTTATAAAGCCTGAAACTAATAGATATAGCTTGAAGCTTGGGGACGATAAAACTTGTTTTGCGATTAAAATATCGCCTGTTAAAAATAGCAAAATAAATAAGCTATCTAGAAAAAACCTCAATTGCCCCGAAATATTTGTGTTCTTATACATAAAACAGGGCAAGGACAGAGATTATATTGTACATTATAGGTTGTGTCAACAAGAAATCTTAAATTCTAAGAATTACAGTTAAATCAAGAACTTACAAATGATAGGGGACTAGATGCTTATAGGATAATTTTTCCGCAAATTCTATAATTTTCTTAACCCAAATCTTCAAATACTAATACTATAGTTTGATTTAAGAATAAAAAGATTAAGACTAACTTTCTAAATACAAATTAAGGAGTTCTTGGTGGATTTCTTTATTTTTTCCTGCTATAGCTCCTACTGATTTAACCGTCCATTCGTTTCCGGAAAGATCAGTTATTACACCACCTGATTGCTGAATTAAAAAACTGGCAGCACTGATATCCCATGGGTGATTATATGAATTTAAAAAACCATCTACTTTACCTACTGCTGTATAGGTAAAACTAAGAGAAGAATTAAGAGAAATAATATTAAAATTATTATCCAAAACTAACTTTTTCAAAAAATTATTGTGTTTTTTCTTTTGTTCTTTTTTTAGAGAAGCAATAGAACCAAAATCCACTTCTAAAGTTGTGTCAAATCTTTTTTCATTCGGCTGAAATACTTTTTCATTTACGTAAATTCTATTCCCGCCAACTGACCAAAAATAATCTTTCTGACTGTGATCAATAACACATGAAGCAATAATCTTACCTTTTTCTGTAAGGACTATATTTGTACAATAATTATTTATCCCCCTGGCGAGATTACTAGTTCCGCAAATAGGATCAATAATCCATATCCGACCTTCTGGAATTGCAGTATTTGTATTGTTTTCTTCCGCAAGTATTTGATCTTTGGGAAATCTTTTTTTAATTTCCTCAACGATGAGGTTCTCAACATCAATATCAACCTGTGTAGAAAAATCACCCTCTCGCTTATGCTGAGCGATTGCCATGCTTTTATCAGGATTTGAGACCAAATCACGAACGACATCAGCAATATAATGAAAAAGGTCCTTTTCCTGTTGGAGCTTATTCATGTGGAATAATTATATCATGACAGAAGGTCAAAATTTACAGAGTTGCAAACGCGGTCTGTAGAATATTAGTTCTTGTGCTTGGAAGGTGCTATAATAAGTCCGAACATCGTTCGGTAGGCTACCCCAAAAAACCTACTGTTTTATTCAATAGCTACAAATTTGATATAATCCCTTCCTATGTCTGTTGAGAGTCAATATTTCCCGGATGTTAATTTTAGAGAATTAACTGAAGTTTTACCTGAAAGAAGTAGACTAGAACGGTTAATACCCGGATTTTTACGAAGAGAACCGCGCGTTTATTACGATGAACACGTAGCTCTTGATCAACTATTAGACGATTTTAGTGAAACATTAGGTATGGTCTCGGCTTCTACAGGAACAAGGCTTACCATGGATGGCGTTCATGTCCAGCTGATAACAAGAAAACAGTTAATCAATTCATTAAACAATCCTTCTAAACTAGAAGAGGTGCATGGAGATGGAGTTTTGCAAATGATAGACGGAAATTGTACGAAAAACCCAGACGGAACATGGTTAATAAACATAGTCCAAAATAGAACAGATCATGTAGTTCAAGTATCGCGGTCTATGGAAATCTTAGCCCATGAGTACGGACATACTCTTGGAAATGAATTTAACGCACATCCGATGCTGGAAGAAGTAAAAGCATATGCTTTTCAAGCTATGGCAATGGCAGCAAATTGGAAAATTCCAGAAAGCTATTACAAACTAAGCGGCACGTATGTAAATTACACGCATGACGTTGCAAGAGATCGGCTTATGCAGCTTAGAGATAGAGGTTTTCCTACAGGAATAATAATCGCTACTTTAACCGACAAACCTTTCGGAAATTTCAGAGTCAATAGCAATATGCATCCTGATCTTTAAGGCAATTTTCATTACGGATGGTAGGGGACTTCGTGCTTGAACTTACTTTTTTCTGCAAATTTTATAATTTTCCGGGCTCCCTGATGCATCGATTCAATTGTCCAAACCGGGTTTTTCTTATCAAAATATAAATAAAGAACAGGATCTGCTTCTGCATAAGTAAAACCAAACTCTCCTTCGTCAGTTTGATCATTCCAAAGGTTTGCAGAAGGAGGTTTGTCGATGATTGATTTTGGTAAACCTAAATACCTGGCAAGTTCATAAACCTGAGTCTTGTACAAATGCTGGAGGGGCTCTACGTCTGATGCCTCATCTCCAAACCTTGTAAAATATCCCAATTGGTATTCAGATCTATTTTCTGTACCAATTACGAGTGCATTATTTTTCTTAGCAAAATCAAAAAGTGTAATCATCCGAACGCGTGCCATTATATTTCCGCGTCTTACAAGATCTTCCTTTGGAATTTCAAGCCTGCTAAACATATCATCAACAAAATTATTTATAGAAATTTTTGTAGTTCTGATTCCAAGACTTTCTTCAATTACTTTTACATCTGGATCAATTTCATTAAAATAGGGGAGGTGTATTGCGATTATGTTTTCCGGAGCAATAACTTTTGAAACAAGATAAAGACTGGTTGCAGAATCCACTCCTCCCGAAATCCCAATAACTACTTTTTCTATTTTCTGCTCCGTAAAAGTCTTTTTTAAGAAAGCGACAATCTTTTTTTCTTCTTCCGCTGGATTGATCTCAAGTAAATTATTAAACATATAAATTATTTTCTTTTATGTATCTTTCTACTTTTTCTGGTACTAAATATTTTATAGTTTTACCGGTTTTTATTCGCGCTCTTATAACAGTTGATGAAAAATTTGCGACCTGAAGAGTAGAGGATTCTACTAGCTTAAATCCAAGTGGCAAATTTTCTGGTAATTTATAAGGATCTCTGGGAAAAACTAAAAACGTAGCTTCTTTTACTAATTCCTCTGTGTTTTTCCATCTATCAAATTCTCTAACGATGTCAGATCCCACTACCCAAAAAATCTCTGCATTTGTTTCTTCTTTTAATGCTTTTATGGTATCGATTGAGTAACTTACGCCTTTTCTTTTTATTTCTATGTCTGAGACTTCCATTCTTTCTTCAAGAACTGACTTAATCATTTCCGTTCTATGTTCTGGACTTGCCTGAATAGGCTTCCAGTGGTGTTCATAGGCTGGCACAAAAACAACTTTGTCTATATTTGGATCAAATTCTAAAACCTGTCGGGCAATTAATAAATGGCCCACGTGAATAGGATCAAAACGTCCTCCCAAAACTGCTATCCTCATTTCGAAAGTATAACACGTCAAGCGGACTAGCTTCAAACTGATATAATAAACGAATGAAAGCTTGGTTATTTGACGTAGATGGAGTTATTACAAATCCAGAGCTTAAAAAGGCAAATCCCCAAATTATTAAAAAACTTTCCGAAATCCTAGAAAGAGGAGAAATCCTGGGTTTTAATACAGGCAGAGCACTTGAGTTCGTAATCGAGGATGTTTTAAAACCACTGAACGTGGCACTCACAAACAAAGAGCTTTTATATAATGTTTTCTTCGTTGGGGAAATGGGTGGAACATGGGGAGATTATAAAAATGGAAAAATCGAAGATACAATTGACCCTCAAATCACAATTCCTGATGAATTAATCCAGAAAATTAGAGATCTAATTTCTTTTAAATATTCTGACACTATGTTTTTTGATGAAACCAAAAAAACTATGATTTCTGTCGAACTTATAAAAGGAAAAGATTTGGCTCGGTTTCACGAAGAACAAAAAAAACTTATAGAAGATATGAGGAAGATCCTTGAGCATTTAGGTGACGCTAATTTAGTAATTGATCCAAACATTATTTCGACAAATATCATAAACTCTCATGTGGGGAAAGACCTAGGAGTCAAAAGATTTCTCATGCTTATTAAAGACCGACCCGAACCTGAAGAATTTGAGACATTTGGTGATAACCAAAGCGACTTAGAGATGCATAAATATCTTATTAAAAACGGCCACAAATCGAGATTTATATATGTAGGAGCTAAAGAAATCGAAGAAGGGAAAAATATAATTAAAACAAAAGCCAAATTCGACAAAGGAACTATAGAATATTTATCAGTAAACTAATACTAAATATTATATTTCTGGAAATATAATTGTGTCTTTGATATTCTGTCTATCACCCAAAACCATTAACAATCGGTTTATTCCTATTCCAACTCCTGCTGTTGGGGGAACCCCATATCTTAATGCTTTTACCAAAGGATTGTTTGCATGATTCTGGCCACCTATACCTAATTTATTCTCTAGATCTTGAAGCTCAAGTCTTTGCTGTAGTTCGTCAGGATCTGTTAAATTGCTTGAAATGTCAGCAAAACCCATACCAGCAATACACGCCCAGGCTCTCTCAACAATTTTTGGATCATAAGATTTTGCTTTCCCAAGCGGAGCTACTGATACAGGAAACTCTTTTAAGAATGTCGGCTGAATCAATCTAGGAACGACTAATCTCTCTATTAACTTACTTATTCCCTGGCTATATGTTAAATTTTCTATATCTATTCCTAATTGCATTGCCCTATCTCTAAGCTGACCTTCAGTCTCTACATCGGTTAAGGAAAAACCACCGTATGTTCTTAGGGCATCATTTACCGTTACTTGATCCCAGATTCCAGACAAATCCACAGCATTCCCATCAACGAAAAATTCCATTTTTCCAAATGCCTTAAATGCTGCATTTTTTACCAATACCTCAGTTAGCAACATCATGTCATCATAATCTGTGTAAGCAGCATATGCTTCAAGAGTTGTGTACTCAGGACTATGCATCCTGTCCATTCCTTCATTGCGAAACGACTTTCCAAGCTCATAAACTCTTTCAAATCCACCTGCTATTAATTGGACAAGCTCAACTTCACTAGTGGGACGCATGTACACATCTGAGTCTAAGGAGTTATGATGGGCTATAAAAGGACGGGCCTGACCAGATTGAAATCTTCTTCTCAGTACCGGAGTCTCAAATTCTTGAAACCCTAACGAATTTAAATTATCTCTAAATGCTCTTACTAGAGTTGAGGCCTGGCTAAAAAATTCCAAAGAATCACCATCAGAAATTAACTGTAATGGAAAATTGTCTCTTCTTTTTCCAACATCTCTTACCCCATGAAACTTATCAGGATATCTATCTAGAAACTTAGCAACTACATCATGCTCTGATACTAAAATACTCGGCTGCTGGCTTTTTGGTAAAAAAGGGACTCCATTTACTCGTAAAATATCTCCAAGCGAGACGCCACTAAGCACTCCTGAAGTAGACTCTTCATCAGCGGGAAATACAGCTTGAACTGTTCCAGTCATATCTTTTAAGTCAGCAAATCCAATCGTCTTCATCCTTCGTATACCGGCAACTCTTCCTCTCAACTGGACAGGGCTGGGATTCTGCAGCGAATCTGCGAACGCTGCGTTAAAATCTCTCATACTTTGATAAGACTCTTGTTGATCTTGACTCCTTCGACCTAACTCAGGCATGACTAGACCCGTCCTCTCCAAATAAATATCTCATTGGGTTAACATATGACATCGATCTTCTAATTTGATCAGGTAACCTATTGAGTAGAGCCACTTCATCTTCATAGGTAACTTTTACGAGAATTTTTTTATTTGCATCGTCGGTAACCGTAGTCCACGGTTCATCTGTTCCCCAAAGAACTCTGTCGGGTATTAAATCATAAACTTGAGCTAATACCTCAAGTGGATCTTCGTATGCGAGATCTAAAACTTCTCCATCAGTTCTTTGTTGTGCAAAGTGACAGTTAGTAATATGGGGTGCTACATCTACAAAAAGATTTTCTGATCTTCCCGCTCTTAACCGATTAAAAAAAGTTGCTTCGAAATCACCTGCATGAGCTATGCAAATCCTAAGATCGGGTAATTCTTCAGCAACATCTAGGGCTTGCTCTGGTCTTGAATATTCATCAGGTCCCGAATGAAACATTACCGGAAGGGAATGATCCTGGGCAAATCTTGCAAAAAGTGATTCAACGAAAGAAGACAGTGGTGTGTGTGTCGCTAATGAGTGGAACTTGAGGCCAAATAATTGATCCGTTGAGGTAAATTCTCTAAGCAAGTCAATCTGCTCTTCTTCTTTTACTCCAGGTAAAACATTCGCGAAGGGCATAATTCTATCCCTGCCAAACAATTCTACTTCAGAAAAATGAGCTCTATTTGCGTGTTCATATGGAAACCTTTCCGCAGGCTCCCGTGAAGGCTCCCAGTTCGCATCAAATGCAACTCCTCTTGCATCAAACCAAAATAGATCACTTGGAGCAGGAAATACCGCTGCATGACTTACACCATTTGCATCCATTTTCCTTACCATATCTAAAATTCCTTGAGCTATTGGATACCTTCTTCTTACGATATTTGTGGCATCAAAACCAGCATGAGAATGCGAATCAATAATTGAAGCATCCGGAGTATTTAATAAAACGCTATAGGCTTTGGCTCTTTCTGTCATACTACTTGTAAAACAAGTTTGGCTAGTATACAATACAGTATTAATAAAAACAATCCTATGAGATATAAACTTTTACTAATCTTATTCGGAATAATTTTAATTGCTGGATTTACAGCGATATATACCAGAAATACTGAAACTGAAAAAACCAATAATATAAATATGAAGATTGGGTGGCAAACACCTTGGGCAGTACAAGGTCAATTGACTCAAATACTAAAACACACAGATATTCTTGGCAACGAAAACATATCCGCAGAATTTAAAGGCTTTACTTTCGGCGCACCCCTAAACGAAGCAGCACTTTCAGGCCATGTTGACGTAATTTTTACCGCAGACCAGCCAGCAGCAACTCTCCTAAGCAAAAGTTCGGACTGGGAAATTATTGGAAGACTTATGTACAATAGAGTCTCCGTTTACGTCCCCCCGCAATCTCCAATAAAAACAGCAGCAGACCTAAGGGGTATGACTGTAGCAATGCCTTTTGGCGCAGCTGCACAAAGATATGCATATAAAATTCAACAAGATTCTGGCTTAAATCCTGCGACTGATGTTAATAACATTAACCTGGATATCCTAGAACAAGCATCTCTCGTAAATGATAAAAACGCAGTAAAGTGGGGGAATATCGATGCATTAGCAGGTTTTGATCCCACACCGGCAATATTTGAAGAAAAAGGATTAAGCAGAAATATAGGCGTAGGACATGTAGTTTCGGTTATTTTAATGTCAAAATCATATATAGCAAGCAATCCAGATGCTCCTGAGAAATTTCTAAAAGCTTTTGAAAGCTCTTATGCTTACTATAAAAATAACCAAGCTCAAGCAGATGACTGGTTTATTAAAGAATCTAAGCTACAATTGTCACCCAAGGCATTGCAACTATCAGCAAGTCTTGAACCGAATTTAAAAAAGGATAATGAAATAAGAATTTCCTTTAATGATAGCGACTATAAAATCATGCAAGAAGCTGCTAATTTCTTGTATTCTCAAAAATTAATAAATAAGCAGGTTAACATGAAAGAACATGTGAATTTAAATTATTTAAATAAAATCAAAGGTGAATAATGCAAAATTTACTTCTTATTTCACTTGATACAGTAAGAGCCGACGTAGCGTACAGCAAGAAATTTCCAACAATAAATAAACTAAGATCGGAAGGGGTTACATTTTTAAACACAGTCTCCTCGTCTCCTCTTACACCTTGTAGCCACACAACAGTTTTTACTGGTCTCCAGCCTTATAACCATGGAGTGAGGCACTTATTTAGAGAAAGGTTACCAAAAAACATTCCTACATTTACTCAAGCGCTCAAACAAAAAGGCTACAAAACAAAAGCGATTGTTTCCTGTCCGGGAATGAATAAATGGTATGGATTCAGCAAGGGATTCAACAGCTATGATGATGAAATCCCAAGATTAGCGGACGGCTCCGATCCATTAAAAACAGTGGATGTTAAAAAAAGAGGAACTGCTTTAAAAAGAGCAAAGCTTGTAAGCGAAAAAGCGATTGAGTGGCTAGAGAATAATAAAAAAGAGAATTTTTTTCTGTTTATCCATTTTTTTGATGCACACTGGCCCTATGAAGCACCTGAAAAAATTATGGGAGACAATCCCTACGAAGAAGAGGTAGGATATATGGACCATTACCTGGGAAAAGTTATTGAATATCTTAAGAAGAATAATCTTTTTGATAACACTACTATTATTGCCTTTTCTGATCACGGTGAAGATTTAGACGGATGGTATCCAAATGACAAGGGAGGATCTAGATTAGGCCATCCAGAGGAGATGGGACACGGATGCCTATTATATCAGCAGACACAAAAAGTTTTATTAATTATAAAAGATAAAAACTTACCGTCAAATAAAAACATTAAAAACCAGGTAAGACTTGTCGATGTAAACCCAACAATTCACGATCTAATGAGTCTTAAGCAAAAACAGAAAAAACTTGACGGCGTTAGTATTCTACCAATCATAAAGGGCTCAAGCTTAAATCTTATCGGATATTCTGAAACCCTATATCCTGAGGAGCTTGCTAAAAATGACCCAAAATTCAAAAAAATAAAAACAAAAAAATCCATTATCTACAATCAAACTAAGCTCATCTCTGATATATCAGGAAACAATACAGAGGTGTATGATTTAAATAAAGATCCAAACGAAACGAATAACCTTTTTAAATAATGGACTTAAATAAAGTAGTTAAATTTCTTGACGGCTTCTTTAACACCAAACAATCTGGTCCGGATCTTCCTTTCTCTAGACTTATTCCTAATATATATAATAGTGGTGGAATTAGACTTTCAAATTTCGTATACCCTGATTTTACGAAAAATTTTAATGGGCTAATGTTCAAAAACGCCGACCAGGTCGATGATTTTTTTTCCACAGTTTTCCTGTCTCAAGATGCAATTGACCGCATTGCTAACAATGACAGTAGGAAACTATTAATTACGCATCACCCCATGGATGATAATACAAGCGAAAAAGGTTTTCTTCCATTAACAGAAGCGTATCTGGATAAAATAATAAAATATAAAATATCAATTTACTCACTACACAATCCTCTTGACCAAAATAAGAATATTTCTTCTTCTAAATCAATCGCAAATGCTCTTTCATTAAATAATTTAGAATACTTTATGGATAACGAGGGGGTAGTTGGAGAACTACCAGAATGGTTATCTACAGAAGAACTATTAATAAAAGCTAAAAGTATTTTTGGAATATCTGACATTAAGTCAGTTGAAAAATCAAAAAAGAATAAAAGAATTGCAGTAGTTGCTGGGGGCGGTTCCGAGCCAAGCACCTTAGAAATTATAAGGAACCTAAAACCTGACGCATATATAACTGGCGAATATATTAGTAGAATAAAAAATAATTTTGCCGAGAAGGAAAGAGGTAAATTCAATGAACTTTTACCAAGCTTAGACTTTAGCCTAATAGGCGCTTCTCACTATGCGACAGAAAGCTTAGTGCTTAAGAATGAACTCAAAAAATTACTAGACGATGAGCTTGGGATAAACCTCAAATTTTTAGATCAGGAGGATTCCTGGTATTAATGAAGAGTAAACCCTATGAAAAAATTATACTCATCTCTCTTGATACACTTAGAGCAGACTGTATTCCGTCTAATCCTAATAAACTTTATAAAAATAAATATCAATTAGATATAGAAATCGAAGACTCTATTTTAAATCAAATATCCAAGAGTGGATTTTTCTTTAACAATGCCGTTTCCGTTGCGCCTTACACTTCAGCATCTCATGCTGCCTACTTTACGGGTAAATGGCCAAAAAATAATGGCTTATATGACCAGTTCAATAGTAAACTACGAAACGATGTCAAAACAATTTTTAAGCTTCTTAATGAAAATGGGTATGAAACTATTTTTAAAACAGATTTTCCCTTCATTCTTGGAAAGTATCTAAATTTAATAAAAGGGGTGGATAAATATTTCATCGAAGATGACAACGCTGCATTATCAAGCATAAAGAAGAATAAAAAACAGCTTGTTTTTTTTCATTTTGGACAAATACATTACCCCTATGGTTTCCACAACTTAAAGTATGGAGGAGAAGACTACGTTAAAAAACTAAATCAACTTGAAAAAAAATACAAAATAAAAACAAATGAAATCAGCTTAGAAGACATGGCAATCGAATCCTTTAGATCTGATAAAGATATAGAAATGCTTTTTCGATATAAAAAAATAATTTCACATTTGTATAAAAATAGGCGAGATAGCGAACTCTTCAATCTGTACATTGAGGGAATTAATTATTTTAATAAAAAGAAGCTGAACGGTTTTCTATCAAAGCTTATTGATTTGTTGAATAAAGAAAATTATCTGATAGTGATCTTTGCTGATCACGGAGAAGCCTGGAACGATAGCGCCTATGGTCATCATAACTCATTAGATGAAGATGTTTTAAGAGTCCCAATAATTTTCTACTCAAAAGATATAAAACCAAAAACCTACGGAAACAGAATTCGGACAATTGATCTAGCGCCTACAATCGCGGACATTCTTGGAATAAAAGCTGATTACGATGGGAAAAGCTTGAAAGATATAATTTACAGCGATATTGTTGAAGAGGATAGAGAGGCATTCTCTGCAATTTGGGTAAATGAATCCAATGCTGTAATAAAACAGATTAAAAGTTTATTAAAGAAAGATAAAATAAGCTTCAATAAGTCTAAGTCTATTAAATATGGCGCTAGTGTATACAAAAATAATTTTAGATACGTTGAGTACTATAAGAAATTTGCAAATAGAAGTGAGGAGCTTATCAACCACAACAGTGAAGCATTGTACAAAAATGGAGAACTAGTTAGAAAAAAAGACTCAAAGGTTCTAAAAGGACTTAAGGCTAGGATTTCAACTCTAAACAATATTAACACTCAAAGCAATATTTCACCTGAAGAAATAAAAAGCTATTTAAGATTACAAGGATATAAAGTCTGATATGTCAATCGTAAGTACAACAAAACTGCAACTAAAATATGGGGAATTTAACGTAAGCTACCATTCATCTAAAAAGGGTGAATGCGTTTCATTCTGGCTCGGAGATTTATCAAAAAAAAATCCTGTTATAAGAATCCATTCTGCCTGTCTTTTCGGTGAGGCCTTCTCCTCCCTTCACTGCGACTGCAATGATCAACTCAATGAGACTCTCAAAGAGATTAAAAGTAATGGAGCCGGGGCAATAATTTATTCGTATTCTGAGGGCAGAGGAATAGGACTAAGAAAAAAAATTGAAGCAATGGAGATCCAGAGAACGAAAAAGCTAGATACTGTACAAGCTTTTGCCAAACTAGGACTTAAGCCAGATCTCAGAGGCTATAATTGTGAAATTAATGCACTAAATGAATTAAGAACTAATAAGTCTATTAAATTAATATCTAATAATCCTAATAAAATAAATTCCTTAGAAAAAGCAGGTTATAAAATTACTGAAAATATAAAAATAAAAATTAATCTAAATAAATATAACCGGCAAGAGTTATTAATAAAAAAAACAAAAATGGGCTACTACATTGACTAACAAAGATGAGAAAAAATATATTAATTTTCATCTGTCTATTAATTGTCTGGCAATTATTAATAACCTACATTGTTACTGATAAAAATTTGCCTACATCACTATCTCTAACTCAGGAATTTATAAAAAGCATGAAAGAAGGGCAGATCATAAATGACATGTTCTACAGCGTTAAAAGAGTTTTTGTTGGATATTTGATGGCATGTTTTTTTGGGATTTTTTTGGGACTCGTTGCTGCATATTTTCAAAGAATTGGCTCAACATTAAAACCAATCGTTGAGCTATTAAGACCAATTCCCCCAATTGCCTGGATACCACTTTCTATCATTTTTTTTGGATTAGGAGACAATGCGTCTTATTTTATTGTTTTTTTAAGCTCATTTTTCCCAATCTTTACTAACACTTATTTTGGTGCTTCGAGCCTTCCTCAGATTTATATAAATATAGCAAGGACCTATGAGGTTAATTTTCAGGATTATTTCTTTAAAATATTATTGAAATATTCTCTTCCTAATATTTTTACAGGATTAAAAATTGGTGTTGGAATGGCTTGGATGAGCGTAATTGCATCTGAATTAGTTAGTGCGCAATCTGGCCTTGGATACTATATACAGATAAACCGACTTCTTCTTAATATGGATAGGATAATAATAGGAATGTTTCTTATCGGAATTATAGGGCTAATATTCAATAAATTAATATCAATTGGTGAAAAGAGGATAATTTCATGGAAATGAATGATACATTGATTTTAAAAAAAATTACTCATGTTTATTATACAAAAAGAGGGGACAGGAGAAGTATTTTTAATAATGTTAATCTAAGCATCAAAAAAGGAGAAACAGTAACAATTTTGGGGAAATCAGGATATGGCAAAACTACATTAGCAAATATCATTTGCGGCTATCTGGAACCCACGAATGGCAATGTTTTTGTAAATGGACTAAATACAAATTCTCCTTCTAAAGAGAGGGTCATGGTAAATCAAAGTGATGACCTGTTTGACTGGATGTCGATTGAGGAAAACATGAAAATTGCTACTAAAGATGTGGCAAAAATTAATAGATATCTCATTGCCGTAAATTTAATTAATTTAAAAAATGAATATCCCCATAAACTGTCTGGTGGCATGAGAAAAAAGCTATCTCTTGCTAGAGCATTAGCAGCCAATCCAAGTATACTCGTACTGGATGAGCCCTTCTCTTATCTAGATCATTCAACCAAAAGTGAGTTATTTTTATTCCTAAGTAAGAATCTTAAAAAAGCCAAAACAACAACTATTTTAATTACGCATGATATTGACGAAGCCATTTATTTGTCAGATAGAATTTTCGTTTTATCAAACACTGGTGGTGGTACTCTTAAAGAATTCTTATTTAAAAAAAATAGACTCAAATCAAAAACTTTAGTCGAGGAAATTAAAAGTCTATACTAAAAGCCTATAATATACTTCCTTTAAATATTTTGGTATAATGCGTTCCACTATTAATTATGGCTAATGAAAGCAGTCAACCAAGAGGCATAGGCCACCCACCAGTCGAATCTGAAGCAGGCAGGACAACATCTTCAGAATTCAACGAACAAACAAGAGTGAGGCTCGAAAAACTTAGGGCACTAAGGTCAATGGGAATAAATCCCTACCCGGATCATTTTGAAAGATCTCACCAGCCTCTAGATATCAGAACTAATGCAGATTTACTTGGAGAGACAGTTACAACTGCAGGAAGGCTAGTTGGAATTCGCAGAATGGGAAGAACCAACTTTGCTCATATTCAAGATAGTTCTGGACGAATTCAAATACACATGAATCCTGAAGGAGTAGGGGAAGACGGATTAGGATTCTTCAATGATTATTTTGATTTAGGAGATATTATTGGAGTAAGAGGAAAACCATTCGTAACAAGGACGGGGGAAACAACAATCGGAACTGAATCTTTTCAGATGCTTGCAAAAGCTCTCAGGCCTTTACCTGATAAACATCACGGCTTAACTAACGACGAGCTAAGATACAGAAGAAGATACTTGGAGCTAATTGCAAATCCCGATACCAGAGACAGATTTGTTACAAGAACAAAAATAGTGAAAGGTGTTAGGAATTTTCTTGATGCGCATGACTTTATGGAAGTCGACACTCCAGTTCTACAACCAGATCCATCCGGAGCTACTGCTAAGCCTTTTGTAACACATCATAATGCTTTGGACCAAGATTTATTTTTAAGAATAGCGCCTGAAACATACCTTAAAAGATTAATCATAGGTGGATTTGACAGAGTATATGAAATGGGGAGAATTTTTAGGAACGAAAATATTGACCCTTCTCATCTTCAAGATTTTACAATGCTTGAGTTTTATGCTTCATACTGGAATGCAGACAGAAGTCTTAAGTTTACTGAAGCACTCTTGAGGAGCACTGCACAAGCTGCTTTAGGCGAAAATCAGGTTATTCAAATTGGAGAAAATACAATTGACTTCTCAGCACCTTGGCCAATAGCACAATATAGAGACCTTGTTTTAGCTCAT
>CAYILI010000004.1:0-34980 GCA_964364105.1 uncultured Gammaproteobacteria bacterium
TGTTTCGGAATCTAGATCCTGAAATAAATTCAGGATGACAAAGAGAAAAAGGAAGTATGAAAGTAGCTATAGTTCATGACTACATTAAGGAGTATGGAGGTGCTGAAAGAGTTCTCGAATCTTTGCATAACGTGTTTCCAAATGCTCCCATTTATACTTCAGTTTATCTCCCAAAATATCTGGGGCCTCACAAAGAGCGCTTTGAAAAGTTTGATATCAGGACTTCCTGGGCACAAAATTTACCATTTAAGGCAAAACTCATAAGCCCTCTCCGTTTAATTGCTCCTCTTATTTTTGATTCATTCGATTTCTCAAAGTTTGACGTCATAATAGTTTCAGCAACCGGCGCTTATAATCCTAACTTTATTGACAAGAAGTCTGCCTTACAGATCTGTTATTGCCATACGCCGCCAAGATATTTATACGGATATGAAACAGCAAGAAATTGGAAGAAAAATATAATAACTAAAATAATTGGAAATCTTTCAATTCATTTTCTTCGTATTATTGACCACAGATCTTCTCAGAATGTTGATCATTTTATCGCTAATTCTAATAATACAAAGGCTAGAATTGAAAAGTTTTACAGAAAAGATTCAGTTGTAATTTATCCTCCAGTAGAAGTCTCATCAGGAGATGTAGCGAAGGGGGATTATTATTTAACAGGAGGTAGAATTGCTCGGGCGAAACACCCGGATCTAATTATGCGGGCTTTCTTAAAAAATGGACTTCCATTAAAAGTTTTCGGGAAGAGTTTTGGAGGATATGAAAAAGAAATTGCAGAGCTTTTAAAGGAAAAAAATTCTAACGTAGAGTATTTGGGGGAGATAACAGATGCGGAAAAAGATAAGTTAATGAAAGGAGCAAAAGGCTTTGTTTTCGCTTCGCTCGAGGAAGATTTTGGAATAGTTCCGGTAGAATCTATGATGAATGGCACGCCAGTTATCGCGCATAAATCCGGTGGAGTTATGGAGACTGTAATTGAAGGAAAAACTGGAGTATTTTTTGACGAGCTTACCATAGAGTCTCTAAATGCAGCCATAAAAAAGTTTAATGATTTAAATCATCAAAGTATGCGGGAGAATTGTATTAAGCAAGCGAAAAAGTTTGGAAAAGAAAGGTTTGAAAAAGAGATTAGAGAGTTTGTAGATAGAGTCGTTTTGTCATCCTGAATTTATTTCAGGATCTAGATTCCGAAACAAGTTCGGAATGACACTTTCATAGTAACCCCAATTGGTTCTCCTTTTCCTGCTCCTGTTTAACTTTCTTGTCCATCTTTACTTTGGCGGCGGCGGATGGTTTTTGGTCTAGCTTAAATCTGGCTATCAAACTATTGAAATTTAACTCTTCAAACTCTGAAAGTAAAGCGCTGCGATCTATATTTTTAACTTCACAATCACTAAATTTGAGATGAATTGGCGCATTTACCTCAATTGTTGCAAGTTTTTTAGCCATAACTGCCTGCTCAGCGTCAGTTGCAAGTTTTTCAGAAATTCTAGGACTAACTTCTCCCAGATTTTGATAAATTTCTTCTAATGTTCCAAATTTATTTACCAAATCTGCTGCTGTTTTAGGACCAATCCCCCCCACTCCTGGATAATTATCAGATGAGTCACCAATTAACGCTTTATAATCCACAAAACGAGAAGGCGGAACCAAGTATTTTTCTTTTACTTTCTCGGGATCAAATAAGATCATTTTTGTGACTCCTATAATTGGCGCTAGTATTAAAACCCTATGATTTACCAACTGAAGCATATCCCGATCTCCGGTTAGAATTACCACCTGGTTATCTGATTGCTGATTGCTGACTGCTGATTGCTCGGTCGCTTGTCTCGCCAGCGTACCAATAAGATCATCTGCCTCATATCCATCTAAATCAAATACGCAAATCTTAACTTTATCCAATACTTCCCGTATAATCTTAAACTGTCCGGAAAGCCCTTCATCCATTTTAGGACGCGTCGCCTGATAACCTGAGAACATTTGCTTTCTAAAAGTAGGTGCTGCCCTATCAAAGCAAACAATTAAATGATCTGGAGCGAGATCTGCTGTGATTTTTAAAACCATCGAGAAGAAGCCATAAACTGCGTTTGTTAACTGACCATCTTCTGTCTTGTTTAACGGCGGAAGCGCATGATATGCCCTATGTACGATCGCATTACCATCTACTAAAACGAGTTTATTCATAGACGGATTATATCAAGTTTATAGGAAGAGTTAAGCGGAGAGTTTTCTGTAAAGAAGTGTAACTGCGATAAATGAGACTGGGATAGTAACTAATAATCCTACTAGGAGTACTATTGCTCCTAAAATGTTAAGTGCAATAAGAATAAGCATAAACAGAAAAACGTTAATCACATTTTTGTCAGTTGCCTTCCAGCTCATTCGAAGAGAATCCATTGCGCCTGCATTTTTATCTACTATGTAATAGCTATAAAATTGAAGTCTTAATGCTAAATAAATTCCTGGAATTACCAATAAAATAAAACCTACCATGACTATAATTCCGTATACAATTGAAGCACCTATCATTCTGAGAAGATATTGAGGATATGCCCAAAGTTCAGTTATTTCAGCTTTTTGCCCATCAACAAGCTTTAAGATAATCTTAATAAATCCAATTTCGAGGAAAAGAGTTAGAACGGTAAAAGCGATTGAAACGAGAGCTGCTAATAGGCCTTCACCGAAAAATCCCTGAACAAACCCCTGCACTATTTGGTAAACAACAAATGCCACCATTAGAAGCGCTATTAATTTAGCGTTCTTTTTAACTAGCTCCCAAGCGTGTTTGATAAGGCCGATTTTATCGAATTGCTTCATTAAGCTGATTCTCCATCTAATTTATTTAAAAGTCAAGAAGCAATCGTGCCCAAAAAATTAACTTTCAAGCTATAAGCCATTAGCTATTCGCAATTAGCCATTTTAGGCTTCGATTGGGAGAATTGTGGGCTTGTGGCCCGGAAGCATTTTCTTAGGTCCTATTAATTTTTCAAATCCTTCAGACTCAATTGTTTCTTGTTTTAGAAGTTCTTCAGCGAGTAAATCAAGCTTCTTTCTTAATCTCTTAAGAACTCTAGTTGCCTCATCCAACCCTTCATCGATTATTTTTTTCACCTCATTATCCACTTTTGCCTGCATCTCAGGAGACAAACTGTCTGTGTCATATGGAGTTTCTTTTTGGATTTCTAAAGTAACAGGTCCAAGACTACTCATTCCAAATCTCATAACCATAGCCCGCGCTATATTCGTTGCTCTCTCTATATCATTTGATGCTCCCGTGGTAATGTCGTTAAAGACTAATCTCTCCGCAGCCTGACCTCCAAGCATCATGGCAATCTCTTCAATTAGATGACTCTTGGTCTCGTGAACTCTATCGATCGGCTCTGTCATAGTGTGCCCAAGACTCATTCCTCGAGAGACAATTGAAATCCTATGAATTGGGTCTATGTGAGGCATTTCCCAGCCTACTAATGCGTGTCCTGCTTCGTGATATGCTGTCATTTTTCTGTCCTGTTCTGTCTGAAGTCTTTTCTTTTCAGGTCCTAGTTTTACTTTAGTTGCAGCTTCTTCTAAATCTGCCATATCAACTTTTTTTCTGTTATTTCTTGCAGCTCTAATCGCAGCCTCATTAAGCATGTTCTCAAGATCTGCTCCAGAAAATCCTACAGTTCTTTTTGCTACTTTATCCCAATCTACTTTTATATCCATTGGCTTATTCTTAGCGTGAATTCCTAGGATATTTTTTCTTCCCTCAACATCCGGTAATTCAAGCGCAACTCTTCGATCAAAACGTCCTGGTCTAACTAGTGCAGGATCCAAAATATCTGGTCTATTTGTAGCTGCCATTACAACTAATTGTTCATTTGGGGAAAATCCATCCATCTCGACCAATATTTGATTTAAGGTCTGCTCTCTTTCATCATGTCCACCCATAAATCCAGAAGCTCTTTGACGCCCTATCGCATCAATTTCATCAATAAAAATGATCGCTGGCTGAGATTTTTTGGCTGTACCAAATAAATCGCGAACGCGAGATGCTCCAACTCCGACCAGCATTTCCATAAATTCTGATCCTGCAATTGAAAAAAATGGAACATTTGCCTCTCCAGCTGTAGCACGAGCCAGTAAAGTTTTTCCTGTTCCAGCAGGCCCAATCATTAAAACTCCCTTAGGAGTTCTGGCACCAATACTTTTATATTTACCAGGATTTTTTAGAAAATCTACAATTTCTTCAAGTTCTTTTTTAGCCTCATCTACTCCTGCGACATCTGCAAATGTAATTTTTGGAGTATCTTTACTATAAAGCTTGGCTTTTGATTGACCAAAAGAAAAAACACTGTCCTGCGCTCCTCTAGCCTGTCTAAAAATAAAATAGAAAAACCCTACCATTAGAAGAATCGGAAGAAGTGAAGCAAAAATACTGATCCAGTTATTTAAAGTGGTTTTGTCATTAATACTAACCTTTGTTTTACTTAAATCTACTCCTGCATCTTTAAAAAGTGTATAAACATTTGAGCCCGGCTCCTTAAATGCTTCTACATTTTTATCTTCAAGTTTTAAGACTAATTTATTATCATGGACCTCTATTTCTTTTACGTTCCCTCTCTTAACTTCCTGGATTGCTTGAGATAATGGAATTGAATCTTGTGTTCCTGTAGGCTGATTAACGCCAATAAGTAAAAGACCTAAGAAAATAAAAACGGATCCATATATAAGAAGGTTTTTCCAATTCTTTACTTTTTTATTAAGCCTGGGGAAAAGCGTTTTCTTTGTTTTTCTGCCTGCTGCCATTAAGTGGAAATTATAACAGACTAAGGCTGGAAATTCCACCGATGTCATTCTGAACCGATCGGTGTCATTCTGAACCGGTCGGTGTCATCCTGAACTTGTTTCAGGATCCCGAAATAAATTCGGGATGACAATATCAAACGAGGCCCATTTTTTGCTTTACTTCAATTAATGTTTCTGAAGCAATCTGTCTGCAAATCTCAGTATGTTTTTTTATCATTTCATCTAAATCAAATGATGACTCTATTTCTTTTCTTTTTTCTTGAATAGGCTCTAAAACTTCAAAAATTGCCTGGGAAACATCTGCTTTCATCTCAGAATATCTAATGGTCCCTGCTCTATAATCCTGTTCATATTTAGTATACGCTTCTGTGTGATTAAACAATTTCAGAAAGCTAAATAGAGCTGCAACTCCTCCGCTCTTTGGAACATCGCCTCCGCTTGTTCCTGAATCCGTAGGAACTGCTGCTATTTTTCTTTTTATGTCTTCGAGACCATCAGTTAAAAATATTGATGAGCCCTCAACTGTCTTACTCATCTTGCCTTCTCCCATAAGTGAAGGTATATATTCGCCAAATGTTTTAAATCTTTCAGGCTCTGGAAAAGTCTGTCCATAAACTGAATTAAATTTGCGTGCTATCTCTCGCGCTACCTCAAGATGCGGCTCTTGATCAATTCCAACTGGCACTAAATTAGCTTTATATAAAAGAATATCTGCAGCCATTAAGACTGGGTAATATAAAAGCCCCATATTTACATATTTTGGATATTGAGCCTTTTTATCTTTATACGTCGGTAAGTCCTCAAGACGTGAAACCGGATAAATCGTACCTAAAAGATATGCGAGTTCTGTATGCTCTGGCACCCTGCTTTGGATTTCAATAAGACACTTTTCTGGATCCAGCCCTGCTGCAAGAAAATCCAAGAGCACATCTTTAATATTTTGCTGAAGCTCAGATGGACTATATGGAGTAGTTATAGCATGAAGATCAACTACTGAGAAAACACAGTCATACTGATCTTGAAGCTCTAGCATGCCTTTTACAGCACCAAAATAATTACCTAAATGAAGGCGTCCTGTTGCTCTTATTCCACTGTAAACACGTTTTTTATCCATAAATCTCTTACTATATTATCATAACTAAAATCCACTGGGAGGCAATGGATAGACACTATCAATCTGAGCACCCCTTAACGTAAAACCAAATTCACTTCTAGAATCATCTATTTGTTTTGCTTCACCACTTGTTCCCCTAAATCCCGATTCTAAAGAACTTTGCATACTTATGTTTGTTATCTTATATTCGATGCCATTAAATTTAAAGATTCTTAAATTGGGGATTCTTCCACGCTTCATATCTTTTTCTAGAAAGAAATAACGCATGTCTATATAAGAATTCAGAGAGTATATTGCCTCATTTATGTCTGCACTAAAATTACCATCCACTAAGTCTCTGACTTGACCAGAATCATTAATAAAACGTAGATAAACAATACCCTTATTTAAATGGGCCCCATTTTTTTCAAGATTTGATTCTTTTTCCATATTTACTCCATAAAAAAACCTCCAATTCTGGAGGTTTATGTTAAAGCTAAAAACTAATTTTTACGCGCTAAAACAAGCCTCCGAAAAGAGGCTTGACCAATTATAATTTTTCAAGCTAAATTTAAACATTTTGAAATCTTCCTTTTTGCAATTCTTTAGATCCGCGTCCAACTGTTGCCACTCCTACTCCAAGTTTTCCTGCAATATCGTGCTGAGAAACTCCTCTTTTCAGCATTTTAACTATCTCCAACCGATGGGGAAGCTCAAGTATTTCCTTTGGAGTCAAAATCCCCTCCAGGAAATCCTTCATCTTCTCCCGGTTATCCATTTTGATAAGTGTATCTATAAACTCATTTAATTGTTTGTTATTTTCCATATCTCGACTCCCTTTCCCGGACAGACTAATCTTTAACTTCACTATACTAGTATACTGATATTGAAAGCGAATGTCAAGATTAAATTATAGGATCTAATTTACTAAATATTGCCCTATTAAATCCAAGCTTTTTTGAGGATATGGAAGTTTTCAAAATTCGTCACAAAGTATAGTGCTATGTAGCAATATACTTTAAAACTAGTTCTGTTCCTTTATATGTTTATGCTGTGATTCTTTTTTGCTTTGCTTTATTACTTTTCCAGTCCGCATATCAACTGCTTCATACTTTAAGCCCATTTTCTTTAGTTCTTGGCAAAGAGCACAATCATCAAAATAGTCATCTTCACTTTCTTCCTCTTCCATGTCTACTCGACGAATCGCATACTGTTCAGGAGACGCGCCAAATGCACCAATTAGCTGAGGATATTTATGAAAGTTATCTGTTTCACCAAAGCCTACCATTTCCACCTCATGATCTAAATTATCACCAAAATCATAGAGGTAGAGAAATTTTTTCTTAAGTTGCAAATTCAGATCTTTTAGCTTTATTTTTGTTGCCTCTAATGCATCTTCTCCTGATTCTTCAAAGTCAATTGGGCTTGTATACTCGCCTTTCCTATCCATCCTATTATTACTCATGAAAAATGAATATAAATGATCGTTATACCATCCAAATGTTTTCTGAATTGCAGAATGTAGCTGATGGAGCGTTTTATTTTCAGGAATTTCAATCACTCGCCAAACGAGTTCTTTTTCCCAACAAGTTAGTGTAATCTTAAGCTTAATTGTTTTCATTTTACGAGGCTATTATAACACTAAATATAAGATCTGGTTTTTAGGTTTTGAGAATCTAATTACCAGTATACTACGTCTGTATTAGTAAACTTGATTATGACTTCCGATATCTAAGAAAATAGCCTTATCTTTAGAGACAAGGAGATAAACAGTTCTAATATCTCCTGTAACAGAAAATGAGCTCAAGTCTTTTTTAGCACCAGTTAGCCGATGTGCATGTAGGATTGGGATTTTGTTGAAAAAGTTTTACCCTTTCAGTAACTTGAGACGTCAAAATAGGATTATTGGCAATTCTTTTCTTAAATGACTTTTTATAGCTAGGATGAAATTCAATTATCACGAACTCAAATGTTTCATCATCTCATCAACATTATCAAAACTAGGAGTTTTTACTTTACCGGATTCAATGTCGTCTATCATCTTATTGTATCTTTTAATTGCTTTAGGAGAAAGCTTTATGGTCTGCTCAAAATTAACGCTAATTGTTTTCTCTGCCAGTTGCTTAAGAAAAATACGAGTTATCTCCTGTAAAGAAGAAAAACCCTGCTCGAATGCAGTTTTTTCTGCAGCTTTTCTAAGACTTGCATCGATTGGAATTTGAAGTACTACTCTATTCATAATATTACAATTATAATACTTTCGTAATGACTAGATCAAGTACTACATCCAGGGTTTTTTGAGGGTTATAATCCAAATAATTTTGCCATTCTAGCTTTTTCTCCACGAGGAATTGAATCTTCAGGAAAAACCATTCCTGCCCTAACTAGGTATAATCTTTCTCTTAAATCCCTAACTTCCCTTTCGTCAACATGCGGACCAACAACGGTTATCGTATTAAACGACGTAGGTCTAGCAGCCCGCAGAACAACATTGTCATCACCATCATGTGCCTCAAGTTCGTGAAGAGTTTGAAGTACAAAACGAGGTACTCCATTCTCATTATCCCACAAATTACGAGCAACTAACTCATGCGTAGATCCATATGCAGTTATTTTACCTTTAGTACTTCGCTGAATTGTTGATCTATATTCATAACCTCTCCAATTAAATGGGACTCCAGATACAACATCTTTTCCCTGACTATGTCTATCGAGGATTCTTTCAGCTACGAAAGCAACATTACGCGCTTCAATCATCCGAAAATTATATCACTACGTGTCAATCCAGGAGTTCTTGAGGGAGGCAAACTTTCCATCAACAATCGCTTCTCTTATCTTATTTGTTAAATTTACTGTGAAATAAACATTATGATATGAGGCTAAAGTATAAGCCAAAAGCTCTTTACTTCTAAATAGATGGTTTATATATGCTCTCGGATAAGTAAGACAAACATAACAATCACAATTAGAATCAATCGGATTTAGGTCTCTGGCAAATTTGGATTTAGTGATATCAAATCTGAAGCGATTTTTAACATTTCCCTCTCTTGGACTTACAAAAACATGTCCCATTCGGCCAAGGCGGGTTGGAATAACGCAGTCAAAAGTATCTATTCCCCGCTCCACAGCCTCGAAGATATCATCTACTTCCCCAATTCCAAGCAAATGTCTTGGCTTATCATCATCCAAACAAGAAGCAGTCCATTCCACTACTTCATAAAGATTCTTCTTAGAAGCATGCGCTCCTCCAAGCGCAATCGCGTCAAAGCGCTCATTAACAAATTTAGCCGATTGTTTGCGAAGGTCTTCAAATTGCCCACCGTGCGTCACCCCATACAAAATCTGCCCTCGAGGCTCCAAGGCCTGGCCTTGGAAGGCTAAATGGGTTTTCAGACTTCGGAGTTCCCAGCGATTTGTGAGATCAAGAGATTTTTTTGTTTGCTCATATGAGTAGGTCGGTGACTCGAGATCATCAAAAGCTACTATTAAATCCGCTCCGAGCTTTTCCTGGATCTCAATTGATGCCTCAGGAGAAAGCATATGGCTAGATCCATCAATATGAGATTGAAACCTAACCCCCTCCTCCGTTATCTTGTTTAATCTGGGGCGCGCTTCCTCGCCACTTATCGCTTTTTCCTTATCACTTATCTCTTTTAAGAACTTTACTCCTGGTTTTTCAAGGCCAACTCCCAGAGAAAAAACCTGAAATCCTCCGCTATCTGTCATAGTGGGTAAACCATTCCGAAGCTTTAGCGAAGGATGGCCATTCAAACCCATCATTTTTGAAAGTCCTCCCATCTTAGCCACCATTTCCTCACCTGGCTGAAGCATAAGATGATATGTATTTCCCAGAATTGCTTGTGGTCCAATTTCTCTAATCTGCGCTCCGGTCAAACTTTTCAAAGTACCTTTCGTCCCCACAGGAAAAAAAGCAGGAGTCAAAACATCCCCATGCGGAGTTTTCAAAATCCCCGCCCTCGCCTTCCCCGATTTCTTTACAATCTCAAAACTTAGTTTCATAAGCGCTAAATAATAGCAGAATTTGACTTAATTATAAATGAAACTTATAATCGCTCGCATGACAAGCGAAACTAATCCAGAATTAAGACCTCCTGTTCAGCTTCCAAACAGAGAAACAGGAGGCCCACTTAGAAAAACTATTGGACCTGTTACTATTGTTGATACCAGTTATCTACAATGGCTAGAACGCGGAGCGGAAATGTATCTAAATGAAATAAGAGCAAGTGAAGTTGTTCTCCTGATTCCTCGAATTAGAATGGCTACCGCAGAAGGAAGATTAGAAAATTCTCCAGCTTTAAGAGAAAGAAGAAGATCAAGGCTCTAATTTTGTAATTTTCTGACTTCTTCTTTAAACTGATTTCCTCGGTCTTTGTAGTTTTTAAATTTATCAAATGAAGCAGCTGCCGGAGAAAGAATAACTACGTCTCCAGGAACAGCTAACTTACTGGCGGCGGCGAGCACTTGTCCCATGTCTTTTGCTCCCTCAATGATTAAAGTTTCTGGCCTAACGGTTTTAACTTCAGCCTTTATCCTATTCCATTCTTCTCCTATTTGAATTATTGCTTTTATATTTTCAGACTCGCCAATTACTTTTCCTAATTCTTCAAAATTACTATTTTTACTTGACCCACCAAGAATCAATATTTCGGGATTATGGAAAGATTTTATCGCGGCAATTGCTGTTTCTGGGGTTGTAGAAAATGAATCATTATAATATTCAACTCCATTAATTTTATCTACCAATTCAAGCCGGTGCTCTAGACCTTTAAATGACTGAAGAGTCTTTATTATGGTCCCAGCCCTTACTCCAGACAAATATGCTGCAATTGCCGCTGCGCAGACATTCTCCTGGTTATGTTCTCCTCTTAAAAGTAATTCTCGGGTATCAATTATAGGAATTGAGTTACCATTTGTTCTAAGAATTACCTGATTTCCTAAAGCAAAACATCCCTCTTCAACTTCGCGCTCCCTGGAAACATAATACGCTTTGCCATTTGTTAAAATATCAGATTCATTACTTGGCGGATAATCTCTATTTACGATTGCGAAGTCATTTTCTGTTTGGTGTGCCAGAATATTTCTCTTTGCCTCCACATATTCTTTATGATCTTTGTGATAATCCATATGCTCACTCGTTACCATAAGCATAACTGCGATATGAGGGCTTTTTTCTAAATCCTGTAGCTGAAATGAGCTCATCTCAAGAACTACCCAGGAAGCGGGAGTTAGTTTTTCCAAGAAATCCAGAGGCGGAACTCCTATATTTCCTCCTAAATATGCATCTCTTCCGTCAGCTTTAAGCATTTCATATATCAAACTTGAGGTAGTTCCTTTTCCTTTTGTTCCGGTAACTCCAATCACAGGAGAAGGACAAAGATCCATAAAAATTTTCGTCTGAGAAGTGAGCTTATTGACTATTGACGATTGACCATTGACTATTTCGCTTATCTTTACGCCTGGACTTCTAACTATTAAGTCAAATTCGTCAAGGTCTTTAAGATAATCTTCGCCTTGTTTTTGATCTCGAATTTCTACCTCTGCACCCTGTTTTTCAAAGAATTTAACACTTGACTGCCCTTCAAGACCTTCACCAATTATCGCTATTTTTTTATTCTTGAATTGGTCCATAATATTATTATATAAAATAGGCTCGCAATTGCGAGCCAAAACTATGTTGCGGGGCTAGGAGTTGCGCCTAGCCTGTGAGATTATGAGCCTCACGTGCACTGTACACTACCCCGCGCGTTTAGCTATTATACCAGCTTTACAGGCTCAGAGCAAACCAGGACGAGTTTAATTTTGATGCATTTTCTGGTATACTTGAGGCTGTTGGCGGCGTAGCTCAGTGGTAGAGCGGTGTCTTCATAAGGCAATGGTCGCAGGTTCGAACCCCGCCGCCGCCACCAAGACCAGGAAGCTCAGGCTTCCTTTTTTAGTGATTTTTTGATATATTTAACGGCTGTGGATAAAACTTTAATTCTAATTTCAGATTACGGAACAGGAGATCCAGCTTTTACAGAGGTCATTATTAGACTTCGAAACCTAATACCTGACGTATTTATTCACACCCAGTCCACTCCTCCCTTCTCTACAGTTAATACTGGATTCTGGATTTATCAGGTAGCTCTAACACCAAAGCTAAAGAATACATATATTTTTTCTAACACTGCTCCAAGAAAAGATAAAAAACACGCTCAAAAAAATAATAAAGGAGAGGTTCTCATGTACGCAAAACTAAAAAATGGATTTGAATTAGTAGGAATAAATGCAGGCTATAATTTCTCTTTTATAAAGCCATTTATAGATAAATTCCATCACGTAATTGCAGAAAATGAAGGATCTCAGTTTAGAAGTCGGGATAAATATCCTTTTCCTGTAGCTAAAATGATCAAGAAAGATAAATCTTTCATAGGAACTCCTGAGAGTATAAGTATAATCCCAGATGCCCCAAAAAAATTAATAGCATCAATTGACGGATATGGAAATATAAAAACTTCAATTTATTCTTCTGAAGCTAAATATAAACCGGGGCAAATGCTTACCATAGAAATTAACAAGAAAAAACACGTCGCCACATATACAGATGGGACTTTCAATATCCATGAGGGAGAATTAGCTTTTGCACCAGGCTCATCAGGACACACCGACAGATTTATGGAATTATTCTTGCGGGGCGGATCTGCTTCAAATTTATTCGATAACCCGGCAGTAGAAACAGAAATTAAGATAAAAGAGTCTTAATTTTTAAATAAATTCACCCATTTTTGCCAGTTTGGAATATTTTTCTCTTCTTTTTTCTCTTTCTTCTGAATAAGATCAGATGGCACAATAACTCCAGATTCCCCAGGACGCACCATAAAAAGTTTATTTCTAGCCTCAGTTTCTACGAAATTTTCATCTTGTACTAAGACTAATTGCTGTTTTAACTTATCATTTTCTCTTTTTTCTCTTTTTAAATCGTTTTCTGCAGTAACAACCAAGTCCTGCTTGCTCCATAAATCATAAATTGAGCGTAAAAGTGTGTTAATTATGAGAAGGCAGATGACAATTGCGATGAAGAAAAATATTTTTTTCATAGTTGACTACGAGCTCAGAACTGTGATATTATAGGCCATTATGAATCAAATAAAACTCACGGATGCCAGTTCTGGCTTCAAAAGTTTTCTAAAAGATAAAGGTCACTCGACCTCTACAATTGTAGCATATGGAAAAGACATCGAGCAGCTCGTTGGGTTCTTAAATGAGCTCGAAAGACAGCATGTTCATGATGTTTCTAAGGAAGACATTGAAGCTTTCTTAGCTAAAATGAATAACGACGGCTACACTCCTAAGTCAATTTCTCGAAAAATCAACTCTACGAGAACTTTTTATAGGTTCTTAAAAATTAATGAATTCATTACAGATGACCCTTCCCTATTAGTCGCACATCCTAAATATCAGCTTGCTCCTCCTAGAATTTTAACTCCTACAGAATATAGAGCATTACGTGACGCAGCTAGAAATGATGCGAGAATGTCAGCAATTATAGAGCTTTTGCTCCAAACAGGTATTAGAATCGGAGAATTAACTGCATTAAGACTTTCAGACATTCAAAAAGAGTTACTTCATATCCCGGCAATGGAGAAACACGGAGAACGTCTAGTACCCCTTAATAAAAGGGCTCAGGAAGCCTTAAAAAGGTATTTGGATATTCGTCCAAAAGTCACAGAAGATCATTTATTTATTACTAAATCTGGAAAGCCTTTCTTAATTAGAAATATTAGAACTTCAGTAGAGCGATACTTCAGACTAGCTGAAATCAAAAACGCTAAGGTAAATGATTTAAGACATACTTTTGTTGCGCATCACTTAAAGCATGGAGCTTCAATTGTTTTACTTTCAAAGATATTGGGTCACAAGAGACTTTCAACTACAGAAAGATATCTTGAGTACGTTCCAGACAGAGCTACCGAATCCCAAATCCTCTCAGAATTATAATATGGCTAACGAAGGAACTCCAATGCCTTATTCAACAAGAATATCTGCTGTTGCCGAAACATTTGTTTCAAATAGAAGTGTTCAGATTGATGCAGCTCTAGCGACTGTAGGAACGCTATCACCTATACTATTGATGCCGGAATCTCAAAACAGCGGTGATCCTACAATCCCACGATTTCTAGTTGGAATACTCCTGGGAGCTGCAGGCCTATTAACAAGAACTACTTTCAATCAACATAGAGATGGGAAAAGACGAGAGCAAACTGCGCTTGGAGATCTAGGATCATATCGAACTTCTGATCCAAGAACTGTAATTGGATATACAGTGGATGCCTGGAAAACAGGACAAGCTCAACAACACACTCATGATGAAGGCCACGTGGACTCAGTAGATAAAACGATATATAGCCTAAGAAAATAAGTGGGCTAGCTTGGACTCTAATCAAAAATTGTGGGACCGGATGGACTCGAACCATCGACTTATATCTTATAAGGATATCACTCTACCACTGAGTTACGGTCCCAATTCAAGGAGAATTATACCATAGCTTCAATCTTATTCGTATCTGAAATTGCCCTTATTGCCATCATAATTTTTTCTTTTAACAAAATCTTGCTTACTAAAAGCCCGCATGTTCCATGGCCAAATCCTTTATGAGTTAGGTTTATCCTTGTGCTCTCTTTTATATACGGCTTTGCAAATTGCGATAATGGAAGTTTTAATTCTTTACTCCAATAATCCATTTCTTGTTTTATATTCATATCTTTATAAAGATGCAAAGTAACTTTAATCTGCTCTTTCGGAATTTCTAATCCATTAACCATCCAATATAAAGCAAACTTAAGAACCGCAGGGTCCGTATTGTTAACTGAAATAGGGCCCTTCATATTTTTCGCACCCTCTCCCCAATATAAAAATATTCCTGCAAGCTCTAACTCCCTTTTCGATAATTTTCCCCAATAAGTTCTTTGATTTTCGTAAGTTTTTTTAATTCGCGCTTCTCTTTTATTTTGCTTGGTGATCCTTATTTTTTCTATCCCTAGAAATTTATTGTTTTTCCGGCTTTTCTCTATATTTTTTATTTGCTCTGAAGTTAGTGGAAGTTTTGAAAGCCAATCTGAGAGCGTACTTTTGGAAATGCTTAATTCTTTTCGAATTTCACTATACGTCTTGCCTTGTTTTCGAAGTTCAATTGCTAATTGCCTATCTTTGATTCTGGCCATATTCGAACAATAGAAAGTATTTTAAATATATATATTTACACTGTACGAAAAATTAGAGAATTAATCAAGAACCAAACGCTAATTGCTAGAGGCTAAATTAGAGCTGGGCGCGCTGGCCTATTACCTGCTCTATTACATTTACATCTTTTCCGTACTTCAAGCGAGACAACTCTTTTATGAGTTCTGCAACTCTTGGATTCTTTAAGGCCTCTTCATGTTTCATGTCTTTAGTAGTATCCAGTGAGAATGGAGGCACGGGTTCTCCGTTAACTACTGTTCTCATGTAACAGTTAAAACGATCAATATTTATGAGGTCTGCTTCTGAAAATGTAGGCTGGAATTCATGAGCCAGATAATTCGCATCAGTCACTCCTACTCTAAAAGCGGCCAATGTTCCTACGTTTCCAAAAATAGCATTTTTAACTTCTTCCTCCATCTGCCCTATAAACTGGTTAGCAACTATTAAATCCAATCGGTATTTTCTAGCTTCTGAAAGAATCTGCGCAAAGTCAGGTGTTGCGAAATTCTGGAACTCGTCAACATAAAGAAAAAAATCTTTTCTCTGATCCATAGGCATTGTTTGTCTGCTCATAGCTGCGATAAGAATTTTTGGAACTAAAATAAGACCTAAGAAACTTGAATTCTCCTCTCCGATCTTTCCTTTTGAAAGATTAATTAAGAGTATTTTCTGATTATTCATAACTTCTTTCACATTAAATGCAGACTCAGATTGGCCAATAATATTTCTCATGGTTTTATTTGTAACGAAACGGCCGAATTTGGAGACAATGTAGTCTAAAACCTCTGATTTATGGAAATCTGAAGTCTGGGCAATCTGATCTGTCCAGTAACGTCTAACAATTGGGTCCTGAACATGAGGAAGAAGCTCCTGAACAAAATTTGCGTCAGTTAGAACGCGAACAACTTCAATAAATGTACTCCCTTTTCTACTCATGACTGTAAGCATCGCATTTCTGATAGCGTGTTCGAATCTCGGTCCGATAATTCCAGTCTTGTTAGGATCATAAAGCTTATACATAAGCCCCACTATAGAAGAAACAACGTAGTGTTTTTCTTCTTCAGTATCAGCTTCTAACATGTTAAGACCCATTGGCCTACTTGTATCAGATGGATCAAACAGAATTACGTCTTCGGCGCGCTCCGGAGGAATCATCTGGAGAATATCTTCAATAAGATCTCCATGAGGATCCACTACTCCCACTCCCTCTCCATTTTTTATATCCTGAAGAATCATCTGCTTAAGAAACTCTGTTTTTCCAGTACCGGTCTTACCAATAATATAGGTGTGTCGTCTTCTATCGTCCCTCTCTACATAAACATCTCGAGAAAGACCTCTATAGATACTTTTACCTAAAAATAGTCCCGTGGTAGGCACGTTTGCAGCCACAGGAGCTCTCTTAGAACTAACCCAATAAATATGAGGAGTTGCGACAGATTTATTTGGAAAGTGAAAAATAGTAGCCAATTCTTCTGAACTTAAAACTGAAGGAGCACCGCGTTTTGGTTGATACCTGTAGATAAAATCATCCATAAATGCTTTTTGTCTTTTTATAGTCGCCTTGGTAAAAGAATTATGACCAGAGAATTGACTATATGCATTTTTTATATTATTTAAATGTGCTTCAGCTGTTTCTTTAGTTGATGAAGCTACCACAATTCTAACTACTGTATTAAAACCAGGCTTACTTACCTTTGATTCAATTGCTTCAAGCTCTTTTGGATCAGCAGAGTATTTTGCTGTTTCAGGATTTGCTTCTTCTTTTTTAATGTGCGAAACATGATCTTTGCCTAATTTTTTCCAATCTGACTCGGCAGGAGAAATTAATACTTGGATAGCTGCCCCTTCCCCCTCTGTCATTTTTGCAAGAACTGAAGTAATAGTAGAAAGAGGATCAACCGCAAATTCTTTATACGTTTTTATTGGCTCGTAGTTTGATTTTTTAAGAACTAACTGAGCAAATGCCACCTTAGAATTTTCTCCAAAAATATTGTAATCATTTCCTACTACAAATCCTTCTTTTAAGGACGTTCTTTCAGTTACTTCTTTTATCTCAGCATCCGGATATGCCCCATTTATCTGCTTTTCTACAAAATCTTTATATTTATTTGGAACAGACACAAAAAATCTAATATCTCCTGGCATACCGACAATCTCCAAAGATATTGCCGGCTGATCTACTAACCACTGAGGTTTTCCGCTTTTGTGAAGAGAAGCAAAACTAGCAAAAAGCTGTTCTGCTGCATCAATCTTTACCTCGTTGTCCCGGGGAAGTGCTACTTGAATTAGAGTAGTGTCCAAAGATGCTTTTTCCCTATTTCTATATTTATATTTGAGGGCTAGAAGATATGTAATTCCGGCTATCCCAGCACCAAGCGCGCCAAGAATTAAAATGACCAGCATCAAATTAAATAGAAATGAGAATGGGTTAAATCCTAAATTACCTAGAAACATAATTTTATTAAGCTGCTCTTTTTATTTGTCTATCTACTACCCTTGCTGCATCGGCATCTCCGTCATTCGCTTTTCCTTCGCTAATTTTTCCAACATTATCCCGCGTAAGCCTCCCCGGAAAAGTTATTAAGTTTCCCGTGATTGTATTAAGTGGCGGTGGTGTTTCACCATCAATATTATGAATAGGTGGCACAACAGGCTGCAAAACGTGAGATTGATCTGGTGGAATTACAGGAATTTTATGCGTAGGATCCACCAAGCCTTCAATCGAATCAGCGGGCGCTGTAGGCGTTACTGGTACATCCGGTGTAGCCAGCACTGCAGTGTCTTTGATTGGTGCTATTTGATCTTCATACATACATAACTATGATACCACAAGAAAGCCAATACGCATGAGAAAATCCTCACAAAAAACTAACAAATTAATTTAGCAACAATCGTCCATAATTCTCCTCTCTAACACCTAACATCTGATTCACAATGTAAACATTTTTCAATTAGCTTATCTTTTGGCCTTATATTTGTCTTCTTGCAACTTGGACATTTAAACGACCTTTTCCCATATTTATCTTCTTCTAATCCAAATGTACTACCATCCCCAAAAACAACTGCCATACCAAGTCTATTAACAATCGAGGTTACACTCTCGGCCTCTTCTCCTCCACCAGCACATCCTTTTAATTTCTCTACCTCGTTTAATGCATTACCGTAAGTTCCCATTATCTGTTCTTGAGCTTGGAACATAACAGGATAAATCACGTTTCCTGATTTCGTATATTCATGTACTTTCGCAGTTTTCTTTTCTACATGTAATTTTGAAAGCCTAAGAAGACTTGCAGCTAAAGCTTTTTGATAATCGAATTTCGTGTTTCCTTTAAAATCTCTAAAATCAGAAATAATTTCCTCAGCTTGAGCATCTAAACTATATAACTCTTCCAGCCTACCAACTCTTTCTGCAACCTCATCCCAGGTTCTATCTTGAAAAACGTAAGGACCTGGCCTAATCTCTCTTAAAACACGAACCAAATCAGCTGGTGAAGAAATTCCCTGATCAGGATTTATTTTCGCAATCGCTCTTACGTAATCCTCAACGGATGCTCCTTTTTCTAAATCTTGACCAGTAAGTTTTACGATTGCATTGCGGCACTCTTCAAGACTAAAGTCAGTTTTAATTCCAAAATTAACTACTCTGTCCCCCATGTCTATGAAGCTAAAAAGCCAAGCATCTGGATACACTATTGGTATTTCTCTGTCTGTTTCAAGCCCAGTCCAGCCATCAGGACTTGTCATAACCACAGCCTTTCCGCCATTTCCGATAAATTCTTCAATCTTTCCAAGAGTATCTTTTACTGAACCATTCCTCTCTCTTGGATCAACCATTTCGGTCAAACCGCGATCATACTTCTGATCAATTAAAGTAACTTTCCCATCCGCTGTTTCAGATTTACGATAAAAAGCCGGATGAACCAGATCTCCTTCCAGATATTCGAGCGTAAAACCTCTCATATCCTGCTCTGTTCTTTCTTTCCAGGTATCGACTCCCGAAGAATCTAAGCACTCAAGTAAATTCATTTGAGAATTCATGCTAAATCCTGCTTTTCCAAAGTTATACCAATCTTGCGGAAGTCCTTCCTGTCTCCAATTTTGATCAAAATGTTTAACTAATTTTTGAAGTTCGGTTTCTCTAATTTCCAGTTCGGGGACAAGTCGAATTGGAGTTCTATAAGTTTCAGGAGAAGCATAACTTCCTGCTCTTTCTGGGCTCATTTTTTCCTCCAGATTTTTTCCTGCCTGCCGGCAGGCAGGCTTTCTTTTTCTTTGTAGTTAACGAATCTGGCCATGATAAAAAGTAAATCTGACAAACGGTTTAAGTAAACAATAATTGTATTATCAATTTCTTCTGTTTTATTCAAATCCACAACTCGTCTCTCAGCTCTTCTAGTTATTGTACGCGCAACGTGAATAAGAGAGCCTCCCTTCCCCCCACCCGGCAAAATAAATTGACTAAGAGGTGGCATTTCTTTCGTCAATTTATCAATTAAAACTTCAAACTCTTTAGGGCGATTTGCAATCTGGGGAGCTGGCAATGTAGAAGAAACAGCCAGCGACGAACCGATTTCTAAAAGATCGTTTTGAATTTCCTCTAACTCCTTATTTACTGAGGCTATCTTAATAAAAGCTGAAGCTACACCAATCGCAGAGTTCAACTCATCAATCGTGCCGTAAGTCTCAACTTTTTTATCTGATTTTAAGACTCTCTTACCATCAAATAATGAGGTTTTTCCCTTATCTCCTGTCTTTGTATAAATCGGTCCTGCCATAAAAAAACTCCTCTTTACCCCGTAAGGGGTTCTCGAGAAGTTCGCCAAAAAAATCTTGCTCGAGAGTCTAAATAAGGTGGTTTTCCGACTTTATCCCGATTGAATCGGGACTTTACGGTAGCGGCACTGTGGAGGATTTACGCCTCACTTACCCGTTCCCTATTGAAATTAATAGTTAATGGTTCATGGTCAATTGTTAATTAACCATCAATCATTAAACATTAACTATTCGCTTAGCATTCAGAGTGACCGCAAGCATAACACTTGCCGCATCCTTCTTCGAATACGAAAGCTGAAGTTCCGCATTCTGGACAAATATCAAAATTGTTGGTCTTAGGTTTTGTGTCAATTGTAATTCCTTCTTGAAGAGGAAGCTGCTGAAGAACTGCTATTTCTTCCTGTGGCTCAGATTTTACCTCAACTGGAGCATCAGCTGTTAATTTTATTTGGGCGTCAGGAGTGCTAGATGGTGGTACTAATTTGTCCTCCACTACTCCATTTACTTTAAATGCATATTGCTTTGCAAGAATCTTTGCAACAGCATCAGGAAGAGATCTGACTCTATTTTCTCCAAATCCCACACTTCTTGCTCCTCCTATTCCGGACAGCTGAGATATAACCTGGCGGATCCTCTCGCGCGGCGGCAGGTTGCCTGCGAGACTTAAGTTCAGAGAAATCATGCGTCCTAATGCTTCAGCCATCGCTGCTACATCAGAACCTGTTTTACCAATTGTTATAAACATTTCAAATGGCTCTCTATTTTGATCGTGATTTAGAGTGATATAAGTGTCTCCTACTGGAGTTTGAGTTTTATATGTAACTCCTTCCATCATCATAGGGCGAGGCGCACGAACTGTGTGATTTGCGACATCTGGAACTCTTAACTCCTGCCTGCCGGCAGGCAGGTCTTCTTTCTTTTCTTCTACCCTGGACAAAACTCCTTCGCGGCTTCCATCTCTCATATAAGTTACGCCCTTCAAGCCATTATCATAAGCTGACATATAAAGATTTTTTACATCGTCCACAGTATGAGCATTTGGCGCATTAACTGTCTTACTTATTGAAGAATCTATATATTCCTGAGCAATTGCCTGAACTGTTACGTGCTCCTCTGGAGTTAAATCATTTGCACTAACAAAATATCCTGGTTTTTCAGCAGTTGGATTCTCTTTTCTCCATTCATCATATAATGGATGAAACATCTTATGCTCTCCTAATCTATCGCGTCGAATAAACTCAAACTCATATACTGGCTCAACTCCAGATGACACTCCTGAGATCAAACTTGTGGTTCCCGTAGGAGCAATGGTTAATAAAACTGCATTTCTGATTCCTTTTTTTGCAATCTTATCTCTAATTGGCTGAGGCAATCTTTGAACATGATATCCCTTTAGATATTTTTCTTTATTAAATTTAGGAAATGCTCCTTTTTCTTTCGCAATATCAGCTGAAGCATCATATGCTTCATTTCTTAGAGTTTCGAAAATCTTTTTAATGGTGGCTTCTGATTCAGGTGCTCCATACTTTAATTTCATTTTTATTAAAGCATCAGCAAGTCCTAAAATTCCAAGACCAGTTCTTCTAATGTCTTTTGCTACTTTTTCATTTTCTTTAAAGAAGTAGTATGTATCATCGATTACATTATCTAAAAATCTCATTGCCACTCTTACATCTTTTCCAAATCTATCGTATTCAAATTCTCCTTTTCCATCTACATAAGCCGATAAATTCATTGCTCCTAAATTGCAAACTGCCCACTCGCCAAGTGGCTGTTCTCCGCATGGATTTGTAGCGATTAAGGTTTCAAAATATGCTGTGTTTGATCTCTTATTACTTCTATCTAAGAAGTGAAGACCTGGCTCTGCTGAAGTCCAAGCTGCTGTACAAATTAAATCCCAGAGATATTTTGCTTTAACAGTTTTTTTAATTTGGACTTTTCCTCCAAGTTTTTTCCAACCTTCTAAGTCACCATTCCATTTTTTGTCATATTTTGGATCATCTAGATCCGGGTATTCCAAATCCCAGTTAGCGTCAGCTTTTACCGCTTCCATGAATGCGTCAGAAACACAGACTGAAAGATTTGCTCCGTTTATACGAGTCAAATCCTGTTTTACGGTAATGAATTCTTCAATATCTGGATGCCAATCATGAAGCATAAGCATAAGAGCACCACGGCGACTTCCCCCTTGCTGAACAATATCTTTTGTAGCTAGGGAATAAAGCTCTGCCCAGTTCATAGGGCCTGAAGAAAAACCATTTACTTTTCTAACACGCGACCCTTTTGGACGAAGACTTGATAAATTAATTCCTACTCCTCCACCTCGAGCCATAATTTCAATCATGATTTTAAGATTATCTAAGATTCCATCCCTGGAATCTTTTGGAGATGGGATAACAAAACAATTAAAATATGTGACGTCAAATCCAGTTCCGGCTCCTGCTAAGATGCGTCCTCCAGGAAGAAATTTAAATCCGTCCATTGCATCATAAAATTTCTTTTCCCAAACCTTTTGTTCAGACTTTTTTTCCTGTCCGGCAATTCCCTTAGCAACTCTTCTCCACATTTCGTCAGGAGTTTGTTCCATAGGATTTCCGGCCTTATCTTTTAAAGAATATCTGTCTAAAAATACTTTTTGTCTTACGCCATCTAATTTCATAATTTTTCTTTCTTGTCATCCCGAATTTATTTCGGGATCCTGAAACAAGTTCAGGATGACAACCCTTGTCAATTTATTAGCTTCTTTACTTCTTTTTCAAAGTCTTCTATATCTACAAATCTCTTAAATACACTCGAAAACCTAATATATGCAATCTTATCTAATTTTTTAAGCCTGCCTGCCACCATTTGCCCTATTTTTTTACTTTCTACTTCTACTGAATCTGCGATTCTTAATTCTCTCTCAACTTCTACTATTATCTTTTCAATGTCTTCAACTGATACCGTGGTCTTTTCGCAGGATCTACTGATTCCGTTTCGCAATTTATCTCTATTAAACTGTTCCCGTCTTCCATCTTTTTTTATAACTACCAGATTAACATTCTCTACTCTTTCATATGTCGTAAATCTTTTCTCACACTTAACACAGTTTCGACGTCTACGTATTGTCTCAAGATCTTCACTGTCTCTGGTTTCTACTACTTCTGTTTCGCGGGAACCGCAATATGGACATTTCATAATAATTCAAATTACGAATTTTTTACTTTAAGTTTTGAATTTTGCAATTTGAATTTTAACTTTTTTCTTAGCACTAAATCTAGTGCCAAGATCGATCATAAGCCCCTAACAGTAGGGTGTCAACTAACAATTACTAGATCAAAAAGAATCAGTCATTTTTCCAGGCTCATTTTTAAGCAGGACCAAAATTTAAGCAAAAATTAAGAAAAAATCGGGTATAAAAATATGTTTAAAATTCTTAGTGCTGGGTAAAAAATTAGAACAATATTTATTAAAAGCTATATCCTACGGCTTAAGCAGATCTGCATTTTTTTCGATGTTTTTTATCTTTTCCAGGTCATCAGTTAAAGCTGCTTCTTTTTCTTCAGATTTTCCGCTTAATATCTCTATTTCCTGTTTTTGTTTTGTCGACGAATCTTTTATTCTTGCAAATATATCCCCTACATCACGTCCGCTATTTTTTGCCTCCTGTGCTTTTGCCAAAGATTTTTCTAAATACTTTTGGGCTTTTGTTAAAGTAGTTTCTGCCATTTTATCTTCATTTTTTTCATAAAGCATTAAAGCGCTTGCTGTTCTTTTATCTGCCTGGAGTAAATAGAAATTAGCTTTTTTAACAGGATCTGATGTTAAGGTTTCAATTATTCGATCTCTAATCATTTTTATAGAATAAAGTGGGCTTCCTGGAAGAATACCTGGGTATGGGAGCTGATACTGGACAGCTTCGGGAACTGGACTTGGAGTAAGACTAGTTGCAGGCATTGGTATGCCTTCCGTTGGCTTTGTGGTAATTTCCGTGACTTGTGCGTTTACTGGAGAAGAAACCAGGATTATGAAAAAAATGAGTCCAAATATTAACTTAGCTATAGTTCTCATAATATTTAGGGTAATGATAGCCTACTCTACCACTATAGAAATCTAATTTCAAGACCTGCCTGCCGGCAGGCAGGAGTTCATCTTTTCTTAATACCAAGCTGCTCAAGAACCAAATTAAGACTCTCATCAGCATTATGTGAATAAGTATTAACTACGAAATCGTAGTATTTTCTGTCCCAATAAATCCAATTCGGATCTCCATTAGCATACATTCTTCTCCATTTATCAATATCATTTTTTTCTCTCTCAATTACTTCCTGCTTTGCACTTTCTAATGACTGCTGTTCACGATTTATAAGCCTATCTATTCTAATATCCATATGATCAACGCCCGCTGAATCTTCACAAACCACTAATATTTTAAATACACCGGGGATATTTTGAGCATTAAAACCAGCTAATTTAGTCTCGAGTATCAGATTTTTTTCATCTGTTAACATCTTTTTAAGTTCTTCATCAAAAACTTTATCTTCATCATCTGGTCTTTTATCAGTGTCTTTTGGACTTAATCCAAGTCTCCCTCTCACCCTCTCCCAGAAAATATCTCCACCTTCTACATGACGCCACCCGAGAGTATCAGCTAAATGTTTTGCAAGAGTAGTAGAGCCAGAGGCGATTCGGCCCGAAACAGTAATATTTTTTATGTCTTTAAGGTCCTGGGGTGTCATCTATAGAGTATAAATCGAAGTGTGAAATTCATCAAGAGTTATTTTGAAGAGCGACAACTCCGGGAAGTGGGACTCCTGACAAAAACTGGAGCATTGCTCCCCCGCCCATAGAAACGAAGTCAAACTTATCGAACAAATTATGTTTATTTAGAAAAGCAACAGTATCTCCTCCCCCGGCAATTTTATATGCATTACTATTAATAATGGCTTTTGCAATTGAAAGAGTACTTTCCTTAAATCCACCCTCCAAATATCCCATTGGTCCATTCCAGACAATCATTGCACTTTTTGAAATAATTTCTTCAAACTCTTTAACAGAACCCTCATGAATATCTTTTCCGTCTGAAGTCAAATTGGCAATAATTAATTTTGCCTTTCCGCTTTTAATATTTTCCAAAACGGATCTATCTTTACTACTTATTTTTCCGCCAATTAAAATAAAATCTGCGATATTTTGCATCTTGGCAATTATTGGAAGCTTTGTTTCCATCTTTGCTCCCCCTAATATAATAGTAAGAGGATTTTTTGGAGAATTTATTACACTTTCTAAAACTTTTACTTCTTTTATGAAATGAAAACCCGGAAATGATGGTAAAAGTTTTGGAATTCCGACAATAGAAGCGTGCTCTCTATGACTTGATCCAAAAGCTTCGTTAACATAAATTTCTCCAAGACTCGCTAATTCTTTTGTAAAATTAGAGTTATTTTCCTTCTCTTCATTAAAAAAGCGTAAGTTCTCAAGCAGCGTGAGATTTTCTTTAATTTTCCAACCCTTAAACTTACCGACTTCAATATCAGACTCAGTTGATTCAAACGCATCCGCAAACCATTTAGCAACGGGGAGAAGACTATATTTTTCATCCCACCCCGAAGGCCTACGCAAATGTCCGATAATTATTACTTCGCAATTATTTTCAAGAAGATATTCTACGGTAGAAAAACCGGAAATTAATCTTGTTTCGTCGAGTATTTCGTTATTTTCTGAAAGCCTGACATCGCATTCGTATCTAACAACTACTCTTTTCCCGCTCAAATCCGCTGATTCCAGATCCGGCAGGCTTAAACCATAATTCATAATTCTTGATTCATAATTCTAATCCGAAAACTCCTGGCAAAACATCTCTCCGTAAATTCCCCCATCAATTACACCTATTCCTACTCTTCCGAAATTTTCCGAAAGAATATTTGCTCTATGCCCCGGACTATTCATTAACCCCTTCATGGCAAGTTTTGTGGAAGGCGCCAAGGCTAAATTTTCCCCGGCAAACTTATATGCGATATCTGCTTGCGCCATTCTGTCAAAAGGTGATTTTCCTTCAGGTGTATAGTGAGAAAAATATCCACGCTCTAACATATCTGCACAATGTGCCCTCGCTACTTCTCTTAAGCTTGGATCCTCCTCTACGGGAGCAAGTCCTAAATTTTCTCTCTCAGCATTAACTAAATTAAGCATTTCTACTTCTGACTGCCTATCAACTTTTACATTTGTGGTTTTAAAATTAAGCTCCAGAAGCTCATCACTTTTTGGCTCAACTGTTAAAAAAGTAAGCGCATCATTCACTGCTCCACCAAAAACATCATTAAGCTCTTTATCAAAACCTTGAATATTTGAAACAAGCGGTGCTCCAAGTTTCGAAGCAGCTACTGAATTTTTCATAAATGGAGAAAGCGGGAGAGCAACTACCATAGTTAGGACAAATGATAAAAGAACAAAGGCTGATGAAACTCCAGGTAAAATCCCCAAGATTTTTTCAATTTTCTTAGGATAATTAATCTTCTCAAGTTTTCTTAAAATAAATGGAAGAATAGTGTTTCTAAGAAAAATCGTTAAAGCAACCTCGCAAATAAATGCTGCCAGGAAAAACCCTAATGCATTTCCAAATCCTTTTGGAATATTAAAAGTATTAACTAAAAAATCTCCGAAAATATCATAAAAAGTAAGACCGAACAAAAATGAGGCTACAAAACTTACTAAGTCTGTAAATCCTTTTATAAAACCCAGACCGTAACCTTCAAGTGCGTAAAAAGCGATTATTATAAAAATTGCCAGATCAATGAAATTAAAATTTACAAATGGGATTGTAAGGAAATGTAAAAATGCCTGGATCTGTTCAATTGAAACCACAGAATTATTATAGTTCATCCGCTGACTTTTTTCTAAGGGTTATTGATCTCAAATTAAACCTTCAAGAAAAAAAGATGCGGTATAAATTGTTGTCTCTAAGGCTATCGGGATGATATTATTATTTGATGGATACTATAAGAAAACTCTATCGAAAATTTCGGAAGAAGAGGTATTTCGGTATAGTAGTTTTAATTCTCGCAATAATTGCTGGAACGTTTGCCTACAATTTCATACTAAAAGATCTTCCCTCCCCTACAAGATTAAATAATCCGACAAGTATCCCTGAATCAAGCCAAATATTTGATAGAGATGGAAAACTTCTCTATACGGTTTATTTAAATAAAAACAGGACCCAAGTGCCTCTTAAAGAAATCCCAAAGCATGTTCAGGAATCAACAATTGCTGTTGAAGATAAAGACTTCTATAGACACGGTGCAATAGATATTAGAGGAATAGTTAGGGCTCTTATTGCAAATGTTTCAGGAAAGCCGATTCAAGGAGGCTCAACTCTTACCCAACAGCTCATTAAAAGTAGTCTTTTAACTTCAGAGCGCTCAATTCAAAGAAAAGTTAAAGAAATTGTTTTAGCATTCGTTACCGAGGTTTTATATTCTAAGTCTCAAATTTTAGAGATGTACCTAAACCAAATTCCATATGGAGGTACTGCTTATGGAATCGAGGCCGCTTCTAAAACTTATTTTGGAAAAAGTGCTAAGGATTTAACACTAGCTGAAGCTGCTCTATTAGCAGGACTCCCCCAAAGTCCTACTTTATATTCTCCATTTGGCTCTCGTCCAGATCTCGCAAAAGAGAGACAGGAATTAGTTTTAAGACAAATGAGAGAACAGGGATATATATCTGAAAAAGAAGAACAGGACGCAAAAAAACAAAAACTGGAATACAAAAATATTTCAAATAACATCCAAGCTCCCCACTTTGTTCTCTACATTAGAGATTTGATGGAAAAAAAGTACGGAGAGAAATTTACTGAAGAAGGAGGATTTAGAATCACAACTACCCTAGATTCAAGTATTCAGGAATTTGCAGAGCTAGCTGTAGCCTCGGAAGTTGCCAAGCTTAGATTTGCTAGGGTTTCAAATGGCGCAGCAGTTGTAAGTGATCCTTCAAATGGAGATATTTTAGCAATGGTAGGAAGCAAAGATTACTTCGATACTTCAATTGACGGAAATGTAAATATTGCACTAGCCCTAAGACAGCCTGGTTCTTCAATTAAACCTATTAACTATGCTGTAGGAATTCAAAATGGTTATTCAGCAGCTACAGTTTTCGTTGACAAAGAAACTTGCTACCCCCAATCAAATGGCCCTTCATATTGTCCTAAAAATTATGACGGAAAATTCCACGGCGCTGTTACTCTTAGAGAATCTTTAGCAAGTTCTTTAAATATTCCTGCGGTGAAAATGCTTAAGCTAAATACTGTTGAAACCATGATGGCTACGGCTGCAGCCATGGGAATTAGTACATTCACTGATGCTGAAAGATATGGACTTTCTCTTACTCTCGGGGGGGGAGAAGTAACCATGCTTGATATGACAACAGCCTTTGGAGTATTTGCAAATAAAGGTTACCGCGTAGATTTAAATCCAGTTATTGAAGTAAAAGATAGCCATGGAAAAACTCTTGAAAAGAAAAAAAATCAGGCGCCAATTTTTGGCAAAAGAGTTCTTCCAGAAGAAGTAACATTTATAATTTCAGATATTTTAGCTGACAATCAGGCCAGAGCTATGGCATTTGGAATAAATTCAGTTCTTAATATTCCAGGCCAAACCGTTGCGGTAAAAACAGGAACCACAAATGACTATAGAGATAACTGGACCATAGGATATACTCCAAAATATGTGGTTACAACTTGGGTCGGAAATAATGATAACACGCCTATGGGCGCTGTGGTTTCAGGAGTAACCGGAGCCTCTCCTATCTGGAATGAGATTATGTCATTTCTACTTGTTGATGAAAAAACTGCGCCTTACATTCCTCCACAAAATGCAGTTAGACTTAATGTTTGTCGCCAGTCAGGATTATTCCCCGTTGAGGGAACGACGTGCGACACAAGGCCAGATTATTTTGTAAGAAATAAATTTCCCAAAAGAAGAGATCCGGGCAAAACAAATGTTTTCGTAGATAAAACCACTCAGGATCTTCCAAAAGATTCTAAGCAAACTGATAATCTTGAGCTCAAAGAACACTATGTTATAACTGATGACACTGGCGACCGATATTGCGTAGATTGCCCTCATCCGGAAACTTCCCCATCCCCCACCCCAAACCCCTAAATTATTGCTACTATAGGGCTTTTTTGCTATAATTCCCTCTTATGATAAGACCCGAAGATCAACCTGATGGCCAAGGTCCCGATCAGATTGAGGAGATAGCAGATTCTTCGATTGTTGCAAGGCGAGAGGAATTGTCTCCCGCTGCGTTTACAATTGATCGACATTTGGCGAGCTTAGGCTTCACTGAAAACTTACCTGTCTTAGTTCAGGATCTTAATTACGCTCTAGGCGGAAATGACTTTGGTGATGTAAATCAAACCCCCACCCGCGTTACCTATAGGTTTGATCCCCACAGATACGCACCTCGTGCGGAAAGAGAAGAAGTGTATGATTACGGCCCTAGAGTCGAATTGACTCTCTCTCCTAAGGAGCAGGGGGCAATTCTAAAAATTGGACGAATTCCTCAAGTCAGTCCAGATTTTGGTATGAGTTCTTGGTTAGCTATTCCAGGATTTCATGACTGGGCGCGTGGATCAGATATAACCTCTGCGAGGTTAACTGACCTTCAAGCTTTTTTGCATGACATTTTTCCTAATAAAAAAGCTTCACTTTACAGAAGAGGATATGGAAAAGAAGTAATTGATGTAGATATATTTTCATTAACTCCTGAACAATTACAAGCTCTTCCATCTACCGAATTTAGCGGAGATTTACCTTATATGGTAATGGTTGAGGGGACTCATTCTGAGAGTGGGTACTTTGATCCTTTTCTGGTGCTAGGAATATCAGACCATTACGTAGGGGTTGGTCCGGAAAGACCAAGAGAAAGAGCATTTGATATACACGCCTTAATTTATGATGCCCGTAAGTACAATGGTTCTGGAGAAGACATAGAGAAAATTCTGGAAGGAATAAGACTCCTTTGGGCTAAAGATCCCTCAATAGAGCAATGGAATGTTGAATTTCGCCAAAAAGCAAAAGAAATAAGAAAGAGATTTTTAGACCAAGATGCAAAAGAAAAAAGTAATGTTGATGTAGATGTAAGAGCTGTAGAGGGAATTGATCTTCCCTCTCTAAAGAAAATTCTGGAAATATGGATTAGATGGCAAGGAAAGATAATCCCAGAAGAGGTCGAGGAGGACTTGGCGCATGTTAGAGAAAGCTTAGATAGGTACGATAGAGAACAATACGTAGTTGCAGAAGATGGAACAGGACGAGTAGTCGGAATGATGGGTTTAGCCTTTGAACCTAAACCAGAAGTTAAACAACACGCGAAAACAGAAAAGCCAATGGAACTTATAAGAGCTTATGTCGACAAGGATTTTCGAGGTGGTAAAGGAGTAGGAAGAGCTTTAATAAGTCGGATAGAGGCACTTGCAAGATCACGAAGAGCTACAGAAATTCTTTTAGATAGTGGACCTAGATACAAAGAATCTGGACATGGATTTTACGACAAAATGGGTTATACGAGAGTTGCTGTCAATATGGATTTCTATGGTCCGGGTGGAGATGCTCAAGTTTGGTCAAAAGTGTTAGAATGAAAGTATGATTTATATTTTCATCGCTACTATATTTTATAGTTTGGCAATATTAGTCGGCGCTTATGCTTCAAGAATGGCAAATACTAATCTTGTTGCAGCTCTTATCAATATTGTTTCAGCAATAATCCCCACAATTGTTGCCATTCCACTTTTAAATAAAGCTAATATCCAAAACCAAAGACTAGGATTTATTGCAGCACTAATAGCTGGAATTTTAATAGCTCTTTTTAGCATTGCTCTAACAAAAAGTTATGCTGTAAATAAAGTCGCTGTTGTTGCACCTATCGTTTTTGGAGGATCAATATTTATTTCTGCGATATTAAGTTTTTTAATATTCAAGGAAAAGATTACCGGATTTCAAGGAGTTGGGCTTGCGTTCTTGGCAGTGGGCTTAATAATTGTTACTTATACAAGAATAACCGGTAGGTAAAATCCCTCTTTCAACTCATTATTTAATTCTGTATAATCCAGCTTGGACTTGGGTAAAAACCGAGGCTAAAAAACGCACTTATCTCTCCTGCTCATTTATAAATTATGGGAATTCTAAAGTCTTTAATTATTTTTACCGCTAAAATTTTGATTTCTATAGGTGACATTACAATTCTTGTATTCTCATCACCATGGAAATTAATCAAAACATTAAGCGAGAAAACTCCACGACTTAATTCTCAAAAAAAACCCGTTGAGAAAGAGATATTTAATCAGAAATCTCTTGAGAATGGAAATAAAAATAATTTTCAAAAAACTCTTCTTAAAATTCCTGAATTTTCATTCTCATTACCTAAACTCCCGGCTTTAAATATTCCTGATATCAGAATTCCAAAATTTTCAATTCCGAAAATTAAACTTCCCAGATTAGCGTTGCCGAAATTTCAAGTTCCCGCTCTTAAGTTTCCGAGAATTAAAATTCCAAGCATTTCGATTCCTGAGTATTCATTTCCTGTATTAAGATTTCCGCATTTGTATTTTCCGAAACTTTCGACTCCTCACGTAAAGAAACATAAAAAAAGAGGGAGACCGAGAATCCCAGTCAGGCTTCCATTTAAAACTAGATTTAAATATGCATTTATCGGAACTCTTTTCTCATTTTTATTTATCTTTCTACCAATCATCTCTTACGTATTTATAAAAAATTTACCAAACCCAGCAGAACTTTCTCATCAGGAAATTGCACAAACTACAAAAATTTATGATAGAAATAAAGTTCTTCTTTATCAAATTTATGCTAACCAAAACAGAACTAACGTTCCCCTTTCTGAAATTCCAAAAGATTTTAAAAATGCTACTATCGCAATTGAAGATAAAAATTTCTACACAACTCCTGGGTTTGATATCTTAGCAATCGCTCGTTCTGCTTATGCAGATCTATCCGGTAAGCCGCTTCAGGGAGGCTCCACTATTACTCAACAGCTTATAAAAGCAAGGCTTCTGACACCTGAACGAACAATTGAAAGAAAAGTTAAAGAAGTTATTCTATCTATTTGGGCTGAGCAAATTTACACAAAAGATGAAATTTTAGAAATGTACTTTAATCAAGTACCATATGGAGGAACCACCTGGGGAGCCCAAGCTGCAGCACAAACTTATTTTGGAAAAGATGTAACTGCCTTAACTCTTGCAGAAAGTGCATTTCTAGCAGGCCTCCCACAGGCCCCATCGATATATTCTCCTTATAGTCAAACTCCAGACCTCTGGAAAGAAAGACAGAAAGATGTATTAGAGAGAATGACTAATCTTAAATTCATAACTCGCGGGGAAGCTTTAAAAGCAGAAAAAGAGAAATTAGTTTTCAAACCTAATCAAAACAACATAAAAGCCCCGCATTTCGTAATGTATGTAAAAGACTTATTAATTGAGCGATATGGTCTACCAGTTGTTGAACGCGGAGGCTTAACTGTTATTACGAGTCTTGACTTAAAAACCCAAAACATGGCTCAAAAAATCATAATGGACGAAGTAGAAAAAGCAGGATATCTTAATTTTACTAATGCCGCAGCACTAGTTACAAATCCAGCAAATGGCGACATTCTAGCCATGGTTGGAGGAAAAGATTATTATGACCCAAATGGCGGAAACTACAACGTTACAACCGCCCTAAGACAGCCTGGATCTACTATTAAAGTTGTCACTTACTCTGCGGCGCTTATGAATGGATATACATCGGCCACAAGCATTCAGGACACACCAGTTTCATTTGCCTCTCCAGGCTCTCCCCCTTATTCCCCTGTAAATTATGATGGAAGATTTCACGGTAATGTAACCTTAAGAAATGCTCTTGGAAATTCTATAAATATTCCTGCTGTAAAAACATTAAACCATGTTGGAATATCTACTATGGTTAATCTTGGTAAAAAAATGGGAATCTCTACTTGGGAAACACCTGAAAATTACGGCCTTGCAATTACACTCGGCGCTGCTGAAACAAAAATGACAGATATGGCAACAGTTTATGGAAGTCTTGCAAACAAAGGAAACAAGGTAGAGTTAAGTCCAATTCTTAAAATCACAAATTATCAAGGCGCGATTTTAGAAGAAAAAAATGAAATAAAAGAAAAAAAAGCACTACCCGCGGAAGTAGCTTTTATAATTTCAAATATTTTAGCTGATAATCAAGCCAGAGCAATGGAGTTTGGACTCAATTCACCCTTAAATATCCCAAAACATACTGTCTCTGTAAAAACCGGAACAACAGACAACAAGAGAGACAACTGGACCATAGGATATACTCCAAAAATCCTAACTGCCGTCTGGGTAGGAAATAATGATAATAGTCCAATGAATCCACTTTTAGCCTCAGGAATTACAGGAGCTGCACCAATTTGGAATAAAATTATGAATAATTTATTAAAAGAAAGTAATCCAAAAGATGAAATTTATGCCCCTCCCTCAAATATAGTGGCCCGTCCATGTGGAGGGAAAAATGAATACTTCATAAAAGGAACCGAAAACAGAGGATTTTGTAGGCCAATTAGCCTGAATGAGCAAAGACCAAATCCCTAAAAAGACTCGAGTAATCTAAATTGAGATTTCGGATCTCCTTTAAAAAGAAAACTATTTACGCAAAACATATTTGCTCCTTTTTCTTTTAACTTTGGCAGCGTAACCTCGCTTACTCCTCCATCAATCTCTATATTTGTAAAATTAGAATTTTTTAAAGCCTCAATTTTTTCAAAAACTTTTTCATCAAATGGTCTACCCGATGCTCCAGCATGAATACCCATAAGTAAAATCCTATCTAAATCCTCGTACGGGACTTTGATATCGAAAATGGGGGTTTCAATATCTAATGCAAGCCCAACCGCACCCAATACTTCTCCTCTAGTAACAAATTCCACCTGATCACTCATCTTCTCAACATGTCCTAAGAAAGTTTTAAATCCTGCTTTTGATAAATTATCCAAATAATTAATTGGCTCCTCTACCATAAGATGCGCTTCAAGATCAAAGTATTTTGAGTATTTAGAAAAAGGAGACGCTTCAAGAAAAGTTAAATTTTCTTCAAATTTGCCATCCAGAAAATCAACGTGGACTGCTTTTGCAAAGCCTTTATAGATTTCAAACTTTTTTTCAATCTCCTCCCAGCTTGTTTCGAGGATTGTCGGAATAATGATCATGGTTTAATTTTATAATTTTTCCTGCCTTGCCGGCAAGGCAGGAATTTTCAATTTGCAATGAATGATTAAATTTTCAATTTTCAAACGAGCGCGAGGAACAAGTTAATTTTCGAGAGAAAAGTATTCTGCGTATAAGAATTTAGTCAATTCGCAGAGTTGTGCATGAAAAGTTTAATGAGTGCATCAGGGGGATTCCTCACAAACTTGTTGAGGAGGGGGTGAAATCACCCGATAAGCAAATTAAACCTTTGAAAGCATAAATCAAGACTTTGATGGGAGCTTTTGGTTCTTTTCTCGGAGAAAAGAACAGAAGAAATTACTTTCCTATTATAACCAAAGCGTCGTAATTTGTGGATTCTGAAAGGTCAGTTGAGGTATCTCCCACTGTGTATTTTGCCGATAGTGCTTTTTCTAAATCAGCTAAAATACTTTTTTTGGAATTTTTTACCTGAATAGTTACATCAGTATAATCAAAATTATCTGCGTTTCCAGTTGAGGCAATTGTAAAACCAGCGGCTTTTATAACATCCGCTGCGGCTCCAGCAACCCCTGATTCTCCGCTTCCATTTTGAACCGCAACTGATCCGCTACTTGCGGGTGTGTCTTCTGAAGATGCAGCCCTGGTGGGAACTTTAGTAGGAGCTTTTGTTGGAGATGGTGCTTCTGTTTCCAAAGGCTCTTCTGTTGGCTCTTCCTCTTCTATTACTTCGTCTGTTGATTCTTCAAGCGTAATTGATGCGCTATCTTCTTCAGGGGCTTTTCCACTAGTTACGAAATATGCAACGCTTCCTAATAAAAGTAAGATAATTACGAAAAATATTCCAAATAGGGCAACTCTCTTTGAAAT
>CAYILI010000005.1:0-16856 GCA_964364105.1 uncultured Gammaproteobacteria bacterium
CTGGAGCGGGAGCGGGAGCTGGAGCGGGAGCGGGAGCTGGAGCGGGAGCGGGAGCGGGAGCGGGAGCTGGAGCTGGAGCGGGAGCGGGAGCGGGAGCTGGAGCTGGAGCTGGAGCGGGAGCAGGAGCGGGAGCGGGAGCTGGAGCTGGAGCGGGAGCAGGAGCGGGAGCTAAAAAATTAAAATAGTTCTTTATTCAATTTCATAGGCGCATGAGTACCGACCACGGAATACTCGTGCGCTCCCACAGGTACGAGAGGCCGATCCCTCCCAAACACAGAAAAGAGATTGATACCGATCCGTACTTCAAGACCTGCGTGCGCGCCACAGAAGGAAACTGCAAAGGAAGGATCACGATAGAACACGCCTTCATCTACGGGGGCAAGCAGATAAACGAGATGTGGGCGTACGTCCCTCTTTGCTGGCATTGTCACCTTGAAGATAATAATAAACCATTCAACCAATATGTCGCCATTTCAAATGCGTTACCAGAGGAGCTGGCGCGATACCCAAAGACAGACTGGGAACAAAAGCTGGCATATCTGCGTCATCGTTTTGGCTCTCTTGATGACAGGCTTCGGCGCAAACGCTGAAATACCAGTTACGCTAGAACAAACCGAAGCACCTGTTGATACTCTTGATCCGCTCACGCTAGTCGAGACAAAAATTATTGATGCGGCTCTCTACTGGGGTGTAGATGCTCAAACAGCCCTCAAAATTGCCAGATGTGAGAGCAACCTTGACCCGTTCGCCTCTAACCCAAACAGCACTGCCAAGGGGCTCTACCAGTTCACTGACACGACGTGGGAATGGATCAATGCCCCGAGGCACCAGTACGACATGGACGAGAATATCCGTCAGTTCATGGTCTGGTATCAAGTCTATCCTAGTTGGTGGTCGACTTCGCAAATGTGCTGGAATAAGTAGAGGTTGGACAATTTTACAAGTCATAAAAGGTCAAACTTAGAAACAAGAATTAAAAAAATGTGTTCAAACTGACCCTTTCAAAGCCCTTATCTGAAATGGACACCCGACAATTACGGTGGCGGATTTGGTACCACATGAAACGCGCTTATAAGTGCTTTACAGATTACGCCAAACACGAACATATCCGTATAGCAGATTTGTGTGCTGGAGAATTGGTACGACGAGAAAATTCTAAAAAGTAAAATCTATGCAAACAATTATTGAGGAAACAGAAGTATGACCTCACAAGAATGGATCGAAAGACGTGCGAGCGAGATGGCCACCGAGAAGGAGGAGAAAGCAAGAGCAGAAGGAACTATGGCTGTCATCGAGTGGTCAAAAATCTTCTTCCTAGCCATGTGTGAATATCTAGACAAGTGTGGAGTTAAACCTTGTGAAATAAACGAATCGGGAGACGTTTACCTTGATCACTAATAATCTATGGAACAGACAGAAGTCCTGACCAAGGTGGCGGAGATCATCGAAGTGCTCCAGTCGAGTAGTAGTACCTCATCGGTATCATAAACCGAAGACGTTGGTGCATTTCCAGCCTCTGCAATCCTCATCCAACATCGAGAGCTTATTCATCAGCGAAAGCTGGTGGCGGATAATTCTCTTTCGATGTTGGATGAGGGAATCAGTCGTGCGAGGTAATCAACAAACTTCGCAGGACTCTCTTCCTATGCGGGTATGTCAGCCGTTCGATTCGGCAGACAGGGTATGGGTCCATCGCTACAGCGACCGATGGGGGACTCATCGGCATACCTCCGCTGGAGGGGATAAGTAATTGATACTTGAGATAATTCGGAAAAACCGAATAATTAAAATTATGACCACACAAGCACAATCAGATTTTACGAGTACGGATACCGTTTCTTATTCGCAACGATTGATGGAACAAATTTTGAGAGAGTTTGATAGTTTTTTTGTAGATACATATTTCGATAAGACTGGAATACATTTTTTAAGAAATAAAAATAAAGAAGTAGAAGATGGAAAGGACACTCAGTTTCGTTCGACGTCTTTCTACTGTTCGTGGAAAAGCCAGAGTAATGGCTTGTGGAGACTGGCATCTTGGAAGCCACACATTTGATGAAGCCGCTCTTGATTCCAACATCAAACTCTGTCTCAAAGCGCACATCTGGTGTGAAGTCTGTCAGAAAGAAATTACAGGGATTGTTATGTCCAACACGGAGGACGCAGAATCATTCGCGCAAGTGGATCACAAAGTAAACACCGGACATTGGGCCGATGGAGCAGTCCATTTTACACAACACGAAGTCGTTATTGCCCCTATTGTACCTAAGAAAAAGTGTAACTCGCCTAAAAGGGCGTGACACGAAATCGCGCCCTTTTCTTTTCAAACGTAAATAAAGGATAGTTAAAGATATGTCTCTGTTTGTTTGCTCTAAATGTCAATCAATAGAAAATACTGCTCTCTGTTCTTATTGGATGAGTGAAGAAAAATTGTGTTCTGCTTGCGATCCAGAAATTAAAAAATGGCATGATAAATTTGAAAGAGAAAAGTTTGATGATAAGAAGTGGGAGTATTATGACCATCGTTTTATAAGAAGAAAATAATATGAACAAATCCTCACTCGAATGATGTCTAAATTATTGCATTGAAAAAATTAGATATTTTTTCTTGCCAACATGTACAAAAAATAATAAAAAAGTTTTTTGTGAATATTGTTATAGAAAAATAAAAATAGGATACTATACTTTAGGAAGAGGGGAATGGTATGCGTGTTCAAAATACGGGAGAGTTAGAGGAAAAATTTTGGATAATTATTAAAAATAATATATGAAATTTTTTTCATTGATACTTTTACTTTATGTCACCGCTGGATTACTTATTATTGGATTAGGTAATTTGGTGAACTCTTTTATTTCTAGCTTGAAAATTAGTAGATCATTTAATAAGTTAAGTATGAAATACCTCTACATCATCCTCATAGGTTTCTTTCTTTCCGCTACGATCCTGGACATCATTACAAATTATAAAATGCTTTATTTTTTAGAAATGTTTAAGGTATGATTTTAGAACGAATTTGGGCGATGCCAAATAAATGGACATTCACAATAAAACCCATTGCTGAATTACTAAAAGAAAAAATGATATGACATGCCAAAAATGCAGAAAGATAATTTCAAACATAAAGGAAACATATACTGGTGATCCTAAAGAAATTAAAAATGCACTGAAACCACTTAAAACAGGTATAACAATAGATAAACCATTTCTTGTTTATGTTCTCGTTTCAAAAATAGACGCGGGAGAATATGTTGTAAACGAAGTGAAGGATGTTTCACTTTGGAAAGATCATTTCAGATGTAAAAATCAAAAAATAACAAAAGTGGTAAAAATGCAAGTTGTTCCTATATGTTCCAAGAAGAAGTAGATCGTCTGGCAAGGCTTCTTGAACCCCACACTGACGTAGCCATCAAATATCTTGAGAACCTGCACAAAGGCATGAGTAAAGAAGTGGCATGTTTCCTTTTCTCCTCTTGACATATACTTCTATGAAGTATACACTGTGAATATGCCAAAAAATAAATTATGAATCCAGTGAAAGAATATTACGACATCTCTGGAATGTCATGGGATAAAATAGGAGAAGTCTGTAATGTATCAGCCGTGCAACTCATGCGAATTTCTAAACGTAAACCTCAACAGTTATTGAATCTTAAAATAGGAACAATACTGCGTATGAAGGCTAATCTTAAAATTGATTTAATTAAATTTATTATTCATGGTCTATAATTTATAGACCGTAAAGATATTTTATGTCACAAGGCTACAATGATCCATCGTTTGAGGAAGGGTTTGAGCCAGCTCCATCTCATTGGCTGAAGTGGGGTAAGCCGGGGAATGTATTTAAAGGTGTGTTAATTGGTAAAGAGGAAAAGAAAGAAGGTTTGTACGGTGCTCAAGTTATCTACGAGTTACGTGGTATTGACGGATTCTTTAATCCTATTATTGATAAAGTTGTTCAAGATGAAATTCAAAATATTGTAAAAGGAGAACTTTATAAGGTTGGATTTAAAAAGAATAGTCTCCAAGAAAGTCAATTAAGACATATTGAATATGGAACTCAGGTTATCTTCCGATTCATCGGGGAAGTAGCTATGGAAAAAGGAATGGCAAAGAACATTTCAGTTCTTATTGGACCCAAAGATCCAGATTGGGAATCAGGTATGACTTTTGGAGAGTCTGATGACAGTGTTCCTTTCGTATAAAATAATGTAATTCTATGCTTTCACCTTGTGAGATCTGTGGTCTTTCTTTTACTGATTGCATTTGCTCTTGTGTTCACAATTTTTCTGCCAGTGGAGTATGTGAATATTGTGGAAAGGTATTAGAGATAGATGAAGAAGATTATTTACTTCCCGATGACAACGATGGATATGATCCTGACGCTTGAAAATTATTTCACTCCAGAAAATACTGCCATTAGTAATTCAAAGGTCGGTGATTTTCTAAAATCAAAAGAGTATTATTATAAGAAGCATATTTCCCATGAAATAGAATGGAAAGATACTCCATCCATGAAAATTGGACGGTTGGTAGATGACATTGTGACAAGGGGTGAGATGAATTATAAAGTGAAAGTTCTAAAAAAAGATGATCCTGATGAATATGAAGCGCAAAAAGATATTCCTCCTGATAAACTTATTACCCAAGAACAGTTTGAAGAGGCATGTGGAAGAGCGCAAGCGGTGATCAAGGAACTTTTCTATAAATGGTATGAGGAACGAGGAGCACAGTTCCAAGTCCTTTTACAATCCTTTATTCCTTATGGAGCGCATCCAAGATCAAAGATTTCTATCTGTGGCATTGCGGATATTATTACGGAAACACGTACTCAAATCTTTATCGATGATCTGAAATCTGTGGGACAATTAAAAGTTGCATCCCCGCAAAAATGGTTCTGGAATTGTAAGGACATGGGATATTTTAGACAGATGGCTGTTTATAAATATCTATGGCAACAGATGCACAAAAGGAATAAGAAAGAAATTATTTGTCGACACGTGGTAGTAACAAAGGAAGAAAATGATCTTTATAAAGTCATGCTTTATGTCATAGATCCGATTCTTTTGGAAGAACCTTTGAGGGAGTTTATTGAAACAGCTAAGGCTATATTCAAAGAAAAGGAATGGAAAGATGAACCTGTTACTTGGAAAGATGCAAAGAAAATAAATCCTCTTTCCGATGAATATGTCTGGAAAACTGATCCAATCAACACCAATTCAATTGATAGTGAACAACAAGATAACGATTCTTAATACGCCATCCTGTATAAAAGAACCCATTAAAAAATTCCTCACAATCCCAAACCCCCTTTACCAAAAACTCGTAAGAATGGGAAACATCAAAGCGTTGTATGCTTGTCCAAGAGAATTTAAATATTTTGAAGAAACTGATTCAGGATATCTCATTATCCCACGAGGTTTGTATTCAAGAATTATTAGTAACTTTGAACGAGAAAGACTTTTATATGAAATTGTCGATCAAAGGTCAAGTCCCTTATCATCAAACAGACTTAAACACACCGATACTAAACTGCTCGAGTATCAAATCTCAGCTTTAAAAGAAATTTTAGATAATCCCTATGGACAAGGAATCATTAGAATCGATACCGGATGGGGCAAATCAATCCTTGCCACCAAATTGGTCGAAGCACTCAACATTCGAACCCTCATCGTGGTACCTAGACTCAACATCCTCAAACAATTCAAACAAATATGCAATAACCCTGGTATCATTCAAGGCAAAGAATTTTCTATCAAGGATATTACTTTGGCTACTTCACAAAGCCTTATTAGGGCAATTAATAAAGGTCAGTTGTCCAGAGACCGATTTGGAATGTGTATCTACGATGAGTGTCATCTCACCGTTCCAAGAAAAACCAGGGTGTGTGTTGAATATTTTTGTGCCAAATATAGGTTCGGTTTTACTGCAACGGCCAGACGAACCGACGGACAAGGACGGGCAATAGAATTTTTATTCGGTCCCATTATCTGTGATCGTAAAATGGAAAGGAAACAACCTAAAGTAAAAATAATCTATTCTTATGGAATCTATACCTCATGGGATTACCATGAAATAATCGACAAGCAAACAAAAGATGAACAAAGAAACAAAGCAATTGCGGAAGAAATCATCAAACAAGTCGAAGAAGGACATAAAGTTATCGTTCTCACCAAAAGAATCATTCATCACAGGGATATTGAATCGTGTATCAATGGATTTATTGATGGAAGTATCAGAAACATTAAAATTGTGCAATTGTCGAGTAAGGATAATTCAAAATCTCATAATACTCAATTTGATAACTTGCGTAGTAACCCTGATTCTTTTGACTGTATTCTTGGTACGTTTTCTCTCCTTTCAACAGGTATTGACATCCCTTCTCTTGACACCTTGATTATAGCCGGCGATCTCAAGTCAGATATCCTTCAAGAGCAATCAGTCGGGAGAATTCTTCGTTTGTTACAAAATAAAAAAGATCCATTAATAATTGACTTTGTCGATAAAAATCAACCTGTTCTCTATAGACAATATTTAACACGAAAAAAGTTTTATAAAGAACAGGGATGGGAAATAATATGTCCAAAGAAGTAGTATTTAATAAAGAAGCCAGAGAGGGTATTAAACGTGGAATAGACAAGGTAGCCAATGCTGTGAAAGTGACTTTGGGTCCAAGGGGGCGTGTAGTGGTATCATCGAGAAAAATTGGACCTCCTCTTATCACAAAAGATGGTGTTTCTGTGGCTAGAGAAATTACTCTAGAGGATCCTTTGGAAGAAATAGGAGCTAAATTAACAAGGAATGTCGCTTCTAGTACAGTTGAAGATGTAGGAGACGGAACAACAACAACTGTTATTCTTTTTCAAGAATTAGTAAACAAAGGACTTCAACTTATTGATAAAGGAGCTGATCCGCAATCTTTACGAAAAGGAATGGAGATTGGAGTCATGGAGGTTTCAAACGCTATAGATAAATTATCTATTCCTATTTCTTCTCAAGAAGACATTGAACATATCGCTTCTATCTCTTCTAATGACCCTGGTCTTGGAAAGATTATCGGTGATGCTTTTGCTAAGGTTGGTAACAACGGTATTCTCACTATAGAAGAAGGTAAAACATTTGGTGTCGAATTTGAAATTACCCCTGGGATGCGTATAAACTCAGGATTCATTTCTCCCTATCTCATAACAGACACCTCAAGAATGGAAGCAGTCTATGAGGATGCGTATATTCTTGTGACAGATCATAAGATAAGTAACATCCATTCGTTGTTAAAATTATTTGAACAATTGAAAGACGAACGTGAGATTGTAATTATTGCAGATGATTTTTCTACGGAGGTATTGGGAATCCTTATTCGCAATAAAGGGAAAGGAATCTTTTCCTCATTAGCGATTAAGGCTCCACACTTCGGTTCAAATAAATCTGACTTGTTGGAAGATATCGCTATCTTTACAGGTGCAACATTTATTTCCAAAGAGGCTGGAATGAAACTGGAAGATGTAAAGATAGAGAACTTAGGTAAGGTAAGAAAAATCATTTCAACCAGTACCACAACAACCCTTATTGATGGAAAAGGAGATAAAAACGAGGTCACAAAACGCGCCAGTTTGATTTCAAGGGTACTGGAGGACGCTGAATTTTATGAAAAAAGTAGACTAGAAGCACGTGTGGGTAATTTGACGGGAGGAATCGGAGTTATTAAAGTAGGAGCACCTTCAGAGGTCGAAATGCGAGAAAAAATTGATCGCATTGAAGATGCTATCCTGGCTGTGAAAGCCTCGGTTGAATATGGAATTGTTCCGGGGGGTGGAGTAACATTGGTACGAGTGAAATCCAAAATAAACTGTGATCTGGATGACAGTGAAAAAATTGGATTTGACTTAATACTCGATGTTCTCGATTCTCCTATGAAACAAATCCTTAGTAACGCCGGGTGTCTAGTGGAATTAACTGATGGATTCACAGATAATAACTTTGGTATTGATGTAGTAACAGGTGAATACAGAGACATGATTCATGCGGGTATTATTGATCCTACCAAGATGATTAAAACAGCTTTGATAAATGCAGTCAGTGTGGCTATTATGGTTCTGACTTGTGAAGTGGCAATCATTGAATTGGAAGAAACAAAAATTAAGTACGTTGATTTAAAAGATTATAATAAGTAAGTATAGATGTATCTATGCTTTCTAAGACCTATGGCAAAGAAATTTAAAATCAAATCGTTTCATGCTTACGATTTAAGGAGATTCTTCTCAACAGCAACAGCGGCAGAGTTAAGACCTGATCAACCGGCACGTGCTAACGCACAATGTGCAAAGATCGCTACAGAAATTGAAAATGTTAATCAAAAGTTTGAGGATCTGAACAATGATTATTATGAAAAGACTTCTGAAATGACAAAGGAAGAAATTAAAAAGATTAATAAGAACATTGAGAAGATGGAATTATTTCCTGAAGAAAAACAAATCAAGGCTCAAAATGTCGTTCAAGAAGTTAATGAAATTCTTAAAGAGAAATTTGAAAAGCTCTATGAAGAAATGAAAGTAGAAGAAGAAGGAGATGAAGTTATTGAAGTAGTGATTGAAAGTAATGACCGATTCACTCTCTTAAAGGAAGTTTGTGAGAAACATCTTCATGAACATTTCGCAAGAGTAACGAAGAATGGAACAAGATTCTATAACAACAAACCTCTTCCTGAAATCTTTGACGCCATTGATACGGCAGTGGAAGCGTAACATTAAAATCCCCTAGTGATAGGGGATCTTAATCGTCAAGGTTTCGCTCGGCGACCAACTCAATTACAAAATACTAACCGCATAATATGTCTCCACGCCCACCACTTCATATTCACGCCCCACTTCCGCATACGTTTGACGAGGTTCTGCGAGGCGTTGCAGACGAACAGCGACCACAACGGCAAACGCTCGGTGCAAAACCGTTTATCAAATGGGTCGGTGGCAAACGTTCTATTTTGCCTATTCTCACAGAACGCCTGCCAGCAAGCTATACAGGGTATTTTGAGCCGTTTATCGGAGGCGGTGCGCTTTTCTTTTCCGTACAGCCAGACAAGGCGTATCTATCCGACATCAATTTTCATCTTATCATTACTTATCGAGCCGTAAGGGACGATGTGGAACGGCTGATAAACTTCTTGAAAACGCATGAGAAAAATCACAGTCAAGAATATTTTCTCAAAGCTCGCAAGCGCATTTCAATAGAAAAGGACTCAACAAAATTAGCGTCTCTCCTCATCTATCTAAACAAAACTTGTTTCAATGGCCTGTATCGGGTGAATAAAGCAGGCGAGTTTAACGTGCCAATGGGCAACTATAAAAACCCAAACATCGTTGACGACGAAACATTACGGACAGATAGCATTGTCTTGCAAGGTGTAAAAATTGAGCAAAAGCAATTTTCGCAAGTGCCTATCAAGAAAAACGCCTTTTACTATCTTGATCCTCCGTATCACAATACCTATGCAGGATATGACGGAAGTGGTTTTGGCGATGTAGAACATGAGAAACTAGCCGACTTTTGCTGTAAAATAGACAAAGCGGGCGGTTACTTTATGCTTTCCAATTCCGACACGGATTTTGTCAGAACACTCTATAAGGGGTATCATATTGAGCAAATACAAGCGTCTCGTTCGGTATCGTGCAAGGCGCATCAACGTGGTAAAGAATATGAACTCCTCATCAGAAACTATATCGAGCGGAAAGAGAGCTAACAAAACAGGAGGGCGACTTGAGAGTTTTGTAAAATCCGCCCTTATTGAACATGACTATGAGGAGTTTGCGGGCAATAGGACACAACTGTTTGATAACAGAAAAGCCGTTGGTGGCAAGCAGTACGCAACACAAGTGGACGTTGGCATGACAATTTATGAAAGCCAACGCAAGGTTGATTTTCTTATTCTGAACAGCGAGAAGTGGCCAGACGGTCTTATCATCGAGTGTAAGTGGCAACAGGTTGCTGGCTCGGTAGATGAAAAATATCCGTTCCTTTATTTCAACATCGTAAAAACAGGAGTACCGACAATCGTTTTATTGGACGGCGGAGGTTGCAAAGCCACAGCAAAGACGTGGTTAAAGAGCATGGCGCATAAAGAAAAAGCGTTGGTTGCTGTTTGGGATATGTCCGAGTTTCAAAAGCAAGTGAATAACGGATTTTTTAGCTAGGGTGATTAAGTATATAGTTCCCTTTATTGGATTGGCGATTGGTGTATTAATAACGTGTATAGTGGTATCTTTGTTTGGTGATAAGACATGTTATTCAAACGAGAATTACATACCTGATACTTCAATCTATCAAGATTACCCTGGATTATAAAAACAACCCCATTTAAGGGGTTGTTTTTTTATTCTTCATTTCCTTGAAATAATTTTCTTTTTTCTTTCTTAGATAATACTGATAGATCAGTTAATATTCCTAGTCCTTCTAAAAGTTTTTCAAGATCCTTTCTTGTTTTATAATCCTCATATGCTTTTTGTTCATCTAAATCTATTTCATCAGTTGTTCTTATTCCTGTAAGTGTTCTCAGTATTTTCATTTTTCCACTAACATTTTCACTTTTTAATGTTTTTAATACTGAAATACTACTTGAAGCCGCCGGGATTGATTTAATAATATGATACCTTTCAGGATCAACGGCTTTATAATAGACATGTCCTTCATATTCCTTTTTAACAAATCCAACATATTCTTTGATGAAATCAGGATACAATTCATATTCTTCTACTGATACATTCCTTGCAACATCTTCCAATTTTCCTTTTCTAAAGAAATCAGTATCAGTGGCAAGTTCTAGAGGAAGTTTCAAAGCAGGAGATAATGATCCAAGTAAATTAGGAAGAAATTGTAACGCTGTTTCCGCAGGTAACTGTGCTCCAGTAATAAGTTGTAATTTATTACCTTCACGTCCGAATGGTATAGCAAGTGAGTTTCTATAAAATGCAGGTAATCCTTGTAATTCTTGATCTGTTAAACCACTTTCTCCCATTGTAGCTCTTTTAATATTATTAAATGCTTTAATTTGAGTGACAATTTTACCTGGTTCTTTGATTAATGTTCTTACCTGAAGTTCAAGATTCTTTCTAGGCCATGTATAAAATGGAATAAGTCTACGCATGACGTTCTTTTCGAAATTAGAAAGATTACCGTAATCAAATAAATATTGTTTCGTAAGTTCGGCAGCTAATGAGGCATCTCCTCTTTTTTGTAGATTGGTTAAGAAATTTAATATACGCGAATGTTCCTCAATACCTGTTCCAACTTTTCTTCCTATAGAAAATGGCATGAAGTCTTTGCTTATAGGAGTTAATTTTCTTGCCATTACTTTTGCTTTTTCTAAACCCGTAAGTTCACCTTTGAGTGTTGGTATCTTTTCAAATACTTCATCTCTAATATCCATGAATCCGAAATGTTGTCCTGTAAAGGCGATATTTTTTTCTTTAAGTAATGTTCTCAATTCACCAAATGTATAAGATTTTCCCGTATTATCTGTCAAAATATGTTGTGTTGATAGTTCAACAAGATGTTTTTTTGCATCTATAGCAGAAGCACCAGTTCCTTTTGCTAATGTTTCAAGTTTATTTGCCGCGCTTTCCATTCGCATGATTTGTAATGACATCTTTGTTCTTCGTGGATCAATGGAAGCAAAACCAATATCAAGTGCATTTTGTAATGTATTTGAAATACCATTCCTTCCGTGAAAAGCTGGAAAAATAGAAGTAACTGAAGCCTTCCAAAGATTTTGTAGTTTATCAAATTGTTTTAATACTAAATTTGTTGCCTCATCATTGATAAAAGATTTTTGTATTCCTTCAATAGATTCAGCGATAGCCGGATGGAAAAAAAATCCTTTTAACTGTGGAACTCCTTTCACTTCCACAAAATTTGTAGGTATACCTTTTCCTATAGCTCCAAATTTTTGAGCAGTTTCTCTTAAAAATTCTGCCGCAGTGACTGCTCTTGCTGACGCAACCCCTCTAATAGTAGCGGCAGAAATAATATTAGAATCAAAAAAATCTTCACCAAAATATTCCTTGACTTCTTTAATAGTTGAATCTTGTGCTGCTATTTTTTTTCCACTATTATTAATAAAAAAATCATCAACATCTCCTTCGATCTTTTTAACAATTTTTTCACCAGTTTTAGGATCAATAAATGTTTTAAAGACTCGTGATTCGGTTGGTTTAATTGATCCAAAACTTATTCTTGCTCCTTCTGGTTTAAAAGGCATGGCAGATGCTTTCTTTTTATTCTCAACTAAAATATGTGGAACATAATTTTGAAGTTTCCCAATCTTTATTCCAACACCTCTTTCTGTTTTTAAATTTCTTCCCAATTGTTGAACAATTTGAGTTTTTACATTTTCTAATCTTGGATCAGCTAATCTTTTTCCTGTTTCAATAGCATTTGTTATAAAATCAGCTTCCAACGCGGTTAATTTATTACCTTGAGCTATTTGAACAAATGTTTGTACTACGGCATTCGGTCGCGCAAGAGCTAAATCTCTATATTTTTGTGTTATATCAGTAAATTCTTTAGGTAACTTTCCAAATTTTGCTGATATATCTCTATTAAAAAGAGACCCTAAAGCATTTCTTATAGGTAAAGTCATTTCATCTATAACATTCATCCCAGGAACAGCATGCATGACTTTACTTATTTGGTCCGCACTGGCTAAAGTTTTACCAAAGAATTTTATACCTCCCTGTTGAAAGAATTTTTTTGCAAGCGTTGGATCTTTCTGAGCCATTCTTGCTATAGCGGTTTTTACTACATCTTCTCCCAAACCTCCAGCTTGTTTAATTCCTTTTTCCAATAATTGTTGTCCAGCTTTAGTTAATGTTTTTCCTGCCACTTGAATTCCTTTTCCAACACCAAAAGTAATATAAGTTAATGGATCCAATAAAACATCTAAAGCAAATCCTGCCACACCTTTAGCAATTTTTCCTCCTAAAGTTTCTGGTTCTTCTTTGGCAAGATCAAGTTCTTCTAAAATATCAACACCCATTGTTTTTGTCTTTCCTGTAAAACCTGTTGCGAGTCCTCCAAAAAAAGTGGTAGTTTCATCATCGTCAAGGATATTTTTAATAGCAGATGATACGGCATATTGAGGTCTTGAAAGAATATCAATAGCTCTGGAAAAAAATCCTTGTTTCTCTTTCGCTGTTGCTAATTCAACAGCTTCTTCTCCTGTTCTTCCACTTACTGACTCAGCAATTCTTACCAATCCTTCTATTGATGTTGTATCTTGTCTTGTTCTTCCTGTACGAAATGTACTTTCACCAGAAAGTGGAGCTATTTTTATAATAGATTTTAATTTTTCATCAGATACTTCCATTTCTTTTCCAGTAAATGGATTGAATATTTTTGCCATAAAGTATCTTAAGAAGAAAACAAACTTCTAGTTATTTCTTCTTCTGACTTTTCGTTAAGATCTATTTGAAGCCCTGGAATTAATGGTGTAAATGGAATATTTCCCATTAAAGGTTCTGTTTCTTTAGTTACTTCTTCTGTTGTTTCTTCTCCACCTTCTGTTATAAGAGTTGCTCTTCTCATCACTTCCTCAGCTTCTGTATTTGTTATATCTATATCACCGCAAAGAATATCTTCTAAAGTTAATTGATTATTTAATAATTGTGTTAATACGGTTGATACGATAGTTTCTCGTATTTCTCCGGAAGCACTTCCACTTCCTCCTCCAATAACAAGTTGCACAATCGGTTCTCCTGTTTCTGCATCTTCTTTTATACGATAGTAATTTGAACCTACTTTTGTATATTCCCAATCATCTTCTTCAGGAGCACCCATTGCTCTTAAAGCATCAACATCAAGACCAACTGAATTAGCAATTCTTTCAAGTTCATTTTCTGGAACTTGATCCATAACACCATATTGTAAATAAAGTTCCATTGCTTGCAAATCTTTATTCCTCATTGACGCTTCTTCATCTTGTGCTTGTTTTATTGCAAGATCTAAATTTCCTATCGTTCCAAGTAAGGCTGTTACACGTTGCCTGCGTGCTTGAAGTTTATCTTTTGAAGATAGATTTTCAAAATCAGCGGGTTCTACTCCGAAATAAGTTTGAAAGGCTTGTTGTTGTAATGCTTCTTTTTGTTGCTGAAGATAAGAGACACGATCAACGGTTTCTGATACTGGTGCAGGAGTTGTTTCAACTGGTACGCCAGGACTTTGTTCTAGAACATATCCTAATCCAAAAAGTTTTTGAGCATCCTCAGAACCAACGACTACAGCTTTTCTTTCACCAGTAAGAGGATTCAATAAAGTTGCTTGTTGTGGTGCTGTTGTTCCTGTTTGAATCAAACTACTGGATACATCTGCAAAAGTATTTCCATTTGCCTGAGTTGTAGAAGGTTCTGTTTGAGCAGGTGTTGTAATTGTTGGAGTCAATTCTCTCGTTCCTGTTTCAGTTCCAGTGGCCGAATTGGCTCTAATTACAGCTTCTCGTAATCTAGCAGATTTAAATAAACTAGGATCAAATGTTAATAGATTCGACATATTTTTACAATGTTCTTGTTAATTCATTGAGATAAGTACTTTCTAATTCAGTCGCTAATTCGGTTTCAGCTAACGCTCTTTCACTTGGAACAGTCGCAGTTTCTTGTGTAAATTCTCCAATAGGTTGATAAATATTTGTTGCCCCTGCTATAGTAAAAGTTGGCACTCCTGGTAAGGCACGTCCTAATAAGGAAGTCGTTCCAAGTCCTGCTCCATATTCAGTAGCCGCTTCGGTACCAAGTTGTTGAGAAAATGCTAAAGAAATATCTTCCAATCCTCTTGTTAATTCTGTCTCTAAAGCAGCAGCTTCAACATTGGCCGCCGTAGCCAATTCTGATTCTTCCGTTTCTCTTACTCCTCCATATAACATTCCTCTTGCTTGTAAATCTGATTGTAAACTCTTTAATCCTTGTCTATATTCTTCAGCCAATGCAGTTTCTTGAGTAGTGATATCTTCAATTAATCTATCGAAAGATACTCCTGTTGTTGTTTCAATATTTGAAATAACTTCTTCATAATAAGGAGCAAGATCAGTTACAGCATCTGCGTAAAATTGAGCACGCATCTCAGCAGTAATAACAAGACTTGGATTTTCAGCTAAAGCGGCAGATTCAGCATCACTCATTGAACTTGCAACATCATTTGCAAAATCCTCTTCTGTTGTACCACTGGGTGTGTATTCACTTCCTCCTGGAGCAAAGGCCCCTGTTGCTTGAGCTGTTGATCCTCCAACGACTAAATTAGCCTGACTTTGAGCTTCAGCCGCAGTCGCATATCCTGATCCATAAACAGTTCCTGTATTGGCACCAACAACAGACCATTTTCCATCTGATCCTTGCACAGTATTTACTCCTTCTCCTACTCGACTATTTCCTGAGTATGTTGTTTCCGGTACCAAACCATCATTATCTTTTATTCCAGCAGATGCCGCTTCAGCGGCTAATTGAACAGAAGGATCATAAGCAACAGTTTCACCTATCAAATCTTCCATTTCTGATCTTGAATACTCCTCGTTTCCTATTTGAATAGTATCTCCAGGTTGTCCTACAAGAGCGGCACGGATATTTTCAACATACTGATTGGCAAAAGCAGTAAGATCATCAACAGACTTAATATCCCCAATACTTAAACCTCGATCTACGTTATAACCTAGACTTCTTAGAACATCTGTATTAACTACCCCTGGAATAGTTACAATCAAATCACCAAGACCATAAGATTCGAGTTCTTCTTTTGTTATATCTATTCTACTACCTCCTTCCACATCTCCCATTCCTGTAGGAGCATAAAGGATCATGTTTCCTTCTTCTTCACTATAAAGAAATTTGATCCCAAGTCCAGAAAGTTGTGTTACTAGATCAGACATAAGAGTTATTTAAATAAACGTAAAATGTATTTATTATTAAATGACATTGTCTTTGATACATTTTCTTGAGTCTTTAGACGTATCAATATAACAGGTTCTCCTCCAGTAGACCCTGTTGGTAAACATTCAGTATGAGAAATCACTAAACTGTCATTTATGTAAAAATCAATAGAACTTCCTACTGTATAAACAAAACGGAAAGTTGTATCTGTTATCAATGTTATTCCAAGAGAAGATAGATCTGTTCTTTTTTGAATAGTACCATTGGCATTGGAAGCATAAAGTGTTCCATCTGCTATCATAAATCCAATATGTCGACTATTCCAAATAGCGTTATCGCCAGGAGCTGAACCAACTCTTCCCAAACCAATGAATACATCTTGATTCGTGATCTGTCCTAATTGATTTGTGATATTAAATTCTGTATTATAATCATCCCAATCTATGACAGTCCCAGCCGGATTTCTACCTAAAACAAGACTATTTATACTCGTCGTAGCTGTTGCTAATGCGTTTGTGACAAATCGTGTCGTAAGCAATTCACGAATAATAAATCCTCCTCCTGCCGAAGCAGTAAGACCATCGTTGTTTCGTCCATCAAATGTATGTTCATCTGAATAAAAACCTTCAGCGCGATATTGAACATCAGATACCAATGATCCATTAAATGTAGAAGTTGCTCCAGCGATTTCAATATCCTGAAACTTAGCTATTCCACTTGCAAGAATCCTAGCTTTAGCATTATCTTGATTTAAATTGAAATCTGTTTCCGTACATCCCCACCAAGAATTTCCACCTGAGTTTGTATGAAAAGAATCCTCTGTTGTATCCTGATCCGGAATATGTAAAGAATCCACTTCTGTTGTAGGTAAATGAAACGTAGTCCCATCCCATGTGATTTTATCTCCAGATGAATCACCAAGGAAAAATCTGTAAGTATTTGATGAAGCATGATGTCCC
>CAYILI010000005.1:16866-31404 GCA_964364105.1 uncultured Gammaproteobacteria bacterium
CACCATCCGATTCCATCGTCATAATCATTCGCACCACCTTTGATATATGCTGAAGAAGCCAGATTCAATGAACCAAGTAAATCTCCACCAGTGATATTTTCTGCATTTACAGCATCGGTTATAGGATTTGATAATTCTGTGGAAGATTCAGATCCTAAACTTGATGAAGACGAACTTGAAGATGAAGAAGAAGATGGACTTGAGGAATCTTCTTCTGAAGAATCTTCAGATACTAAAGTAGACAAATCAACATCTTCCAAAAGACTTGTTCCATACATCAGAAATTTGTCATACCCTTCATCATATAAACTCATACTATTGTAATTTTTTAGTATCTTTTTCAATACCTTCTACGATAGGAATTAATAATGAATACCCTTCAAAAATCGCTTGTTCTGAATTATTTGATCCAACAAAACGAAAACGAATCTTATGAAATTTTATATTAATACCACTCCATGATGTGACATATTCTTTCATCTGTCCTATAGGCCTCCATGTTCTATCCAAATCAGTTGAATAAAGAACATTCATTCCACGAGCTTTTTCAGCAAACGCGGCAAATCCACTAAGCGTCATAAGGACCGCTGGGTTACCACTTATAACAAGCCAAGGAGTTTCAAGAATATATTGAATTGGTTCACCCATATCGTCATTTCCTTCATCCATTTTTACAACATTTCCATCTGTTGTGAAACCAAGATTCCAAAGATCTGTTCCATCGTCATAATCCGCAAACACAGTAAACTCATCCGCATAAGATCTTATAACATGAGTCTTTGTGGAAATAACATATCTATCCGCAACATTCACAAAAGGTAATCCATTAACCGTAAGATCACCAAGGAATGTTTCTACATGATCATCATCTCCACGCATAGAGACATCAGGATATTTTGATGTCGGTACAGCTTCCAGGAACGATCTAAAAGGTTTTGATATTACAACAGGAAATCCTCCTGAGTAACCGAGAATAGAATTTCTTGGACCATCATAAAACCAAAGAACTCCACCTAATTCTTTAACAGCTTCTTGAGATGAGATACCCCATTTGATGATAGGATCACTATCCACTGAACTTCCATTATAACGATAAATATAATTTCCTTTTGCAATAAGTAATTGTTGAGCGTAATTAACAAGAGCTGTAAGATTTGCTCCATCATTCGGATTACAAATAAAGTTGTCTGTTGTTGTCCATGAAATTAATCCACCAGTGGAAGGAACAGAAGAAAAATAAATTGTATCCGTGGAAGTATTCCCCATGTATACTTGTTGTCTATATGTTTCAATAAGTCCCGCGCCAGACGGAGCATCAGTTAGATTCGTTGTTCCCCAAGCACCCCCTGTAGTTCCATCCCAGGTCTTAGGAGCATTAATATCATTGACGGCAAATAGATAATCCAAGAAGGTTTTTGTTCTTACTTTATATCCTGCTGTAAATCCAATAGTATTCTTTTGCCAAGTTTCACTTGAAAAATAATAAGATTCACAAGTTGCATCCGTGGCTTCGTTAATAAAAGCTACCATTTTTGATTTTGTTGAGTTGGAAGAAACATGATGATAAAGTCCAAGACCACTATTTCCTGAAACAACGGCTGTATTTCCCAATCGTGTATATCCTTTTCTTCCTGTAAGAAAACCAATCGCATCCGTATCCATGTTTTGAATAAGTCTCAATTGTTCTGCCGGCATCATGGCATCTGAGAGAACTGAAGCATCTGCCATCCCCCTATGGAGTTGTCTTGCTACTATAGGTTGTAGTTTTTCCCCCATACCTTTTATTTTATGATCCTATTCTAATTCTTTTAGGTTCTCCTGGAGTATCACGTTTAATTGTTCTATCCATGTGAACTAAAAATTGTTGGTAATCTTCATCAGATACGGCAAGAGTTCCTCCTCCTAAATACTTTTTGATGCGATAACTCATGTATTCAACCGCCGGTTGGATATCTGTTAAAAGAATCTTATCTCCCACTGAATTCACAATAGGAAGTCTCTGATAATAATCAATATAAAGAATACTATTATTCACTTCACTGTTACAAATTGGATAGACATGAATCTTTCCAGATGAGGCTACCGTATAAAAAGTCGGTATTCCTGAAAGTTGTCCTTGAAAAACATAGGAATCAACGGCGTGTGTTAATGATGTATCAATTCCAGTCACTCCTGTAAGCGTGCCTGTTGATCGGGTATTCCCCGTATAAGCGATTGAATCGCCATTCACTAGAATGTTTCCACTGTCAGAAAATGCGGAAGAATTATCTACTGTCGCAGTGACATCAGGAGTTCCTGTTCCATCCAATTCCAAGGCAAGTTTTGTGTAAATCAATGTCGTTGTAAGTCGATTGAATACTCTTTGAGGAACATATTGTATAGAACTGAATTCTCCTATTCTAAGTTCAATGATTGTAGATGGATCGGTCTTTTGAGCTATATTTATAGGCATAGAAAATTCAAAATCTCCGGTAGCAATAGTTGCCAATTCTTCACCTAATACTTTCGCCTCGCTCCAATATTTATTCATGGAGTTGGCAATCATAATAAAATCTTTCAAGAACTTAAATAAATGTTCATGTCGTAATTGAGGTGAAAGGGAAGCACCTGCATTACTTAAAGCTCTTTCAAAAATTGTTTCAACGGCATCAATATCATATCCGGCGTATGGAATGGCATCAGATCCTGATGATAACGTTGCCGCAACTACGCTATTTTGCCATTGATAAAAACCTTGACCGGTTACGTTTGTCGTATCGTCATAGATACTGTGCATGCTATCAGGTTGAATATCTTGGGCTGCAGCCAAAGCGGTTGCATCAGCAAAGACCGTTGAAGTTGTATGACGATAGAAACAAACTTTATCATAATCAACATTATAAACTGGTGTTCCAGCCGGATGATCAAAATCAAGAGCAGATACAAGATTCAAAGTTGTTGATCCTGTTACGGAAGTAAGTAATCTTAATTCTGTTTTCTCCTCACCTACATTTCCTATAATAACAGCATTATTTGTTGCAAAACCTTTATTCGATTCTACTGTCGAAGTGGTATCTCCCGAAAAAGCGGCAGAAGAAAGATAAGTGATTGGTTTTCCTTCTCGAATAAGATCTGTATTAGGAGCGCGTAAAATAATTGAACTCATACACTTTTTATTCTATTTATCACTTTTTTAATATACTTAGATTCATTCTCTGTACAGAAACTATCGGCCGTTAATTCAAGTGAATTTAAAAAACTATCTTTATTCGTCTTTTTGATCGGATCATTTGGTTTCTGATCTATAACTTCAAAACTGGAAATAGATTCCACAATCTTCTGTTTGTGCATTTCATTAGTCATGGCAATCTTAATTGCTAATATCAATTCATCAATACTGATTTGTGTTCTTGTTTGTGTAGTTGTTGTTATTTGTTGCATATAATCAACTTATCCCTCGACCTATAAATAGATCGAGAGGAAATAGACTATTCTACTTCTTTGACAACTTCTTCCACAGTCTCTACAACCGGTTCTTCTGGAAGAACTACAACTTCTTCGTCTTCGAACATAATTTATTTATTATGAATTAAACTTCTTCTTCTTCTTTTAACTCTACAACTTTTTTCTCACGTTTCTTCCGTGGAGTTTTAGCATCAACATGAGTAGCACGAGGATCTTCGAATTCATCTTCAGTAGAATCTAACCATCCGTCTCCCAAGAAACGATCATGGAGAGCATGATATTCTTCCGCATCTTCGAACTCAACTACGATGGATTCCCAAGCGGATTTATTATCTTCTTCAAGATAACGCTTCAAATAAAACATCATATTTATTATGAATTAAATTTATTAAAAACAGGCATCACAAATGACTTCACCACCACTTCGTAAAATACGAGAGCGGTAGAAAAGATTGTAATCGTTTCTTGCCATAATGGTGTAGGCATAAATCGATAAATGATTGCCGCTACCAGTGATATTACCAATACGAACAGTAAGATTACGGTTCGTGATGCTTCAATACTATACCGCCTCGCGAGCCATCTCCCCAATGAAGTAACTAAACTGATTCCGATACCAATTAAAAGTGCGTATTCCATAAATTATTTTTTCTTAGATGATTTAGATTTATAACCATTTGCATAAGCAGCTCGACCTTGCGCTTCCGCTTTGGCTCTAGCTCCTTTCCCTTTGTATATTTTACCATGGTTACCCCATCTATACCCATCTCCTACTTTATGAACAGGCATACTATTCTTGAATCGTGACTAATATAATTTCTAACCCATCAAAAGAATCTTGTTCAACAGTATATCCCTTACCCTTATATTTCTCATCAATTTTTACGAATTCTGCATTTAGATTATCTTGCATCTCCTGTAAATTGTGATAAGGGGCAACCGCAAAAATTTCTACTTTGATCATATTAAGCCTTAGGTATTTTATTTAAATTGTCGTTAGTAATTCCAATGGACATTTTCTGAACAAACTCTAACATCTCCGCGGGGGTAGATCCCATATAATGTCTTCGACCATCTGTATCTACATACCAAGCCTCCCCATGTTCTTCCACTTGTAAAAAGATCTTTCCAGCCTGTTCCTTTGCAAACACTTCATCGACTTCAGACTCAAAATCTTCCAATATCCATAAATGATTTCCCCATCCACCTTCATCTTTTTCCAAATAAACAATTTCTCCATTACAAGGACTTCTTACAGGATTCCCTAAATCTTGATCTCCAAAACCTTCATTTAAATCAATCCCCGGATGAAAGGCCGTACCACGGGTATTGATAGGATCAAGATATTCATATCCTCCAAAGGTATCATAAGGAGCTGGAATCTTTCTTTCTCTATCAATATACTTTGTTGGGTCTGGATACATTCTCTTTACATCCTCTTGAGTCATTCCCCAAATGTAAGAAGTCCATGTGGGTGGTTTCATGACTCTTGTCTCATAATGGAGATGAGCATACTTTGTACCCGTTTTTCCCACATTGGCAATAATATCTCCTTTTGTAACCTTTACTCCTTTCTTTACAAATGCTTTGAATCCGTCAAGATGAGCTAAATGATGGAACATAAAATCTTAAATTAATATTTAAGCGTAATGTTTCTCCGGAGTCTTTTTGATTGTCTTTTTGTTCAATTTAATTTTCTTTTTGTTCAATTTAATTTTCATATTATTCTTTTGAATTATTTTCTAAAATGCCTTGAATCCTAGCCACAGATACTGCTGTATTTTGTGATGATTCTTGAATATATTGAATACGATCTGTCACCTCTGTCCAATATTTTTCTTGTCTTGAATAAAGAACTCCCCAAACGGTAATGTTCACTGTTACAAATAATCCCATGATCCAAATAAAAATGACTCTATCGAGCTTCTCAGATAAATTATTTTTTAAATCAGAAATAATTTTTTCTTTTACTTCATCTTGAAAAATATGGTCATTTACTTTCTGTGATAATGACTCAAGTGAATCCATACTATTTTATTAAATCTTCTGCGATTATAAGACTCAAAAAATGCTGACAGATTTCATCCTTTTGGATATCTTCAAGATTTGTTTCCAAAAGAACCATTCTTAATAATTCTTCTATTCGACCTTTATTTGTACAATCTTCACTACTATCTTCAATATATGTTACCACTTTTCCGTCTTCGATTCGTGTAATAATCTTCTTTTCTTCTGTCATATAATTATCCATTATTAGTATATTCTAAAATACAAGTCCATCGTATTGTTGTTGCGACAACTCCAGTAACACTTACTCTTAAATCATTTCCATTCACTGTGAATATCGCGTCCCATGTTGCGTCACTTTCTTGAGAATGCAATGAAGTTACCGTACCTTGAATTATCGCGTTTCCTCCGGCTCTATAGGCAGTAACATCAAATTCATAACTTGCTCTTTGTGAATAATCATTTTTTATTCCTGTTACTCTTGCCTTAGCATGATAGACAGTATTATCATCGAGAGTTATTGAATCGATGGTTGTAACCGTCGCATCACTTGTTGTCACTTCAACTGATTTCCTAATAAATAAACCGCTGGAATTTGTTGATGTACCGAATTCAAAATGTCCTTCTTCTGTATAACGTTGAACAAGAATAGGATTTACTGCGGAAGATGTAGATGTTTTAACATAAAATTCAAGATCACCTTGTGAAAATGATCCTGTTCTCTTATGAATAATAGCCGCACCCACATTACCGTCTGTACTGGAATTTGAAAAACCAATTCCTATTCCATCGCCTGTTGCATTAGCAAGATTTCTTAAACTTAAATGATAATCAGCTAAATCATTTAAATCACTGATTGCATCTTGTATACCTTCAATTTCTAACATTGATTCAGGACTATTTGTTCCAATACCGATAGTATTCGTTCCTCCATCTACAAAAAAAGTAAGTTGATCTCCATCTGTTTCAATCCTAAAATCAACATCATTACCTTCTTCGTTTAAAACAATAGAAGAATTTCCAAAATACGCTATCGCTCCTGCGGTTGCGTTTCCTATTTGAACAGAATTATCATCAGCATCCACAAAAAACATTTGTGAATTAAGATCACTCTCTACTCTGAAATCTATACTCATGCCAAGTTCATTGAAAACAATGGAATAATTTCCAAAATACGCTATCGCTCCCGCCGTTGTATTTCCTATTTGAACAGAATCATTACTGGCATCCACTAAAAACATTTGTGAATTAAAATCACCTTCCACTCTGAAATCCATATCAGTACCAAGTTCATTGAAAACGATAGAAGAATTTCCAAAATACGCTATCGCTCCCGCCGTTGTATTTCCTATTTGAACAGAATCATTACTGGCATCCACTAAAAACATACTTGTCCAAACGACACTACTTACAAGGAAGTTAATATCTTCTGAATCTTTATTAAAATGAATTTCACTTGATGAAAAATTCGCTACTGAATGATCTGTTATTGTTCCAATATCAATCGTATCAGTACTGACATCTATGAAAAAAAGAGTATCAGCATTATTACCTTCAACTTTAAAATCAATGCCATCTTTATATTCATTAATGGAAACAAGATTTGCTGTAAATTTTGCTATCGCTCCTGCCGTTGCGTTTCCTATTTGAACAGAATTATCACTGGCATCTATTAAGAACATATTCGTCCAAAGATCACTTTCCATTCTGAAATCTATATTGGCTCCAAGTTCATTGAAAATAATTTGAGTCGGTTCAAATGAAGCAAGATCTCCAATACTGATAGATCCTATTCTTACCGTACTTGTCGTACTATCTATTCTAAAAAGGTTTTGATTTGAAGCACTTTCAACACGGAATAAATAAGATGCCGTTCCTACTTGATTAAAAACAATATTTCCATCTATTTCAACATCGGTTGTTACATAACTTCTCCTTATTCCAACCTGTCCGTTAGCTCTTAAAAGCATTGATTTATAAACTGAGATATTATCACCTAAATAAAACTCCAAATTGATAGGCATGGACGTGGAAGAAATCGGCAAGGTGGCATCAACTCTTCCTAATATTGTTGTATTACCTGCCCAAAGTGTTCCATTGTAACCAAGATATTGTAAACCACCAATAGTATCTTCATTGATAACAACAAGAGGACCCGCTGGTGAAAGACCATCGGTTCTTCCACGGGCAAAAGTAATCGTTCCTCCTCGTGTACTTGTATTTGAATAACGTCTAAAAAGAGATGAAGTAACCGAACCTGAATCTGGAGTCTGTACTAATAATTTTGGATACAATAAATAAGATGATGTTGGTCTTCCATATCTATAAGAAGTATCTACAGTTCCAATAGAACAAGCTGCGCCACTTGCATCCAAGAATAACAATGGATCACCAGCCGTATCAAAATAAGTAAAATCAATATTATCGTATCCTGAATTAAATCTAAAACCATCGTCAATACTCATCGTTAAAGCATCCTCTATTGGGGATATTGAATCTCCCAAATCAAAATGAATAACATCCTCATCCAAAGTTTCTTCAACTTTAATACCTGTATCTCGATCTGTATCAAGAATTTCATATCCACTTCCTCCACCGCTAAAATTTAAAACTTCAATTCTCGGCATAATTAAATTGCTATCACACGATAAGCAGAATCTGTTCCCGAATGAGTAATCCTAATAGAATCAATACTTACATCTTCATATCTGTGTTGTTCTCTATTTTTTGCTTTAATCTCGTCACCGAAAATAGTTCCATCAGCTGATAACGCATAAGTAAAATCACCCAATCCATCGTTAATGATTAAAACAGCCGTAGCATTTCTAGCTAAGGCTGTATTAATATCTAAAGTAACAGGGCTGTCTCCTGCTACGAAACTTGTATCTTCAAAATATTCAGGAGTATCAGTAATAGGAGTCTCAGTCATGAAAACAGATCCATCCCACATCTTTTCTTTTTTAGTAGTTTCATCCCAAATATTTACTGCAACTGCTTGGGATAAACCTTTTCTACTTGGAGGAGCCATAAATAATCCATTCTAATATTTCAGTTTTTCCTTTTGTATACTCTATGAGATTTTGATTTGAAACTCTTTCTGCCGCCACCAATCTTTCTCTTTCTTCCTTATATCTTAATAAAAACTCTCTAGGAGTGGGAATATTCATTTCCGATTCAACTTTCTTTTGTCTCAAGAACCATCGGAAAGGAAGAAGAGTTTTTTTCCGTAATTGTATAAACATCTTCATCATAACATTGTAATGTAAGTAAATAAATAATCAAAAGATTCATCAATACTCGCATTAGAAATTGTTAAAGTCCAATTTCCATAAGTCGGAAGATCTATAGGATCACTCAATTCTCCTGTTACATCGGTAATTGTATAAATATCTAGATTATATCTATCAGTCAACTTTACATCAAAAGTAGTTGTTGGGTTTGTTGATTTAATAAAGATATGTTTACACCAAGACTGATCGGAAGCAATGGTCGCAGTTGCCATTCCAACATTCGCAACCGTAGATCCTTTGATTGCATGTGTGACCATAGAAGGTAAATTTTACCTTAAATTAGAATTCAGATTGATAACTCAACTTAGCGGAATATTCTGCTTCTGATCCACCTGCTACTGTGACAGTAACCCTCATATAATCGAAATGATCATCGGAAGGAAAGAATAAAAAGTCATTGTCGTTTGCGTTTACAAATACTATTGACGCAACTCTCGTATCACCCTGTACATTCGTGTTTGTCGTATTGGAAACAAGACGATTGTAGGTAGTCCAATTTAAACCATCGTTTGACACTTCCACAGAGTAAGTACCACTATCTCCTAAGACCATATTTGAACTAAAAAGTTGCAAAGAAAAATTTTTCTTTGAACCCACAGGAACACTTGAAGAGATTGTCGTAACAGATACTCCATCTAAAAGTAACATTGATTCAGAATAAAGAGACATAAAGTTAATTTTATTTAATTAAGTAATCTCCTTTACACCCCAAAGAGGGGTGTAAGGAAGATACTCAATCTTAAACAGCATCAGGGACAATAGGTGCAATCGTAGCTCCAACGTTCGTCCGTCCGTAAATAATCCAACCTGTTGCTAATGTACAAATACAAGTAAATGTTGAAGAGGCGACAAGCGCACATTCATTTGCTCCACCGTCAGAATCTACATTGTTAATCGTTACATTACTTGCCGCTACGGTACGAAGTTCGCAACCAGTAGCATCAGTTTGAATATAAATCACATTTCCAACAACAGGAACTGGAAGAGTAATAATGTTATTCGCACTTCCACCGGCGGCGGCAGTCACAAATCCTGTCCCAGGAGGAATAATTCCAGTTGTTAAACCATCGTTCGTTGCAGTTAAAGCCGTTGCAGATGTTTGTGCCCCAATAGTAAATTTTGCAGCCCCTGAAACTAATAATGTTTCATCAAAAACAACTGCTCCATCATCAACCTTCAATCCTTCAACATTAGCACCCAAGGCACTGACATAAAGAGCATAATTACCGGCTACTCCAGCTCCTGTATCTTGCATGATTTTTACGATATGTCCATTGGCTGCTGCAGGACTTCCATTAGAACGAAGTCTAAATACATTTGCTCCATCAACCAAATTACCCGTATGTTGAATATCAATACAAGCACCTTCAGTAAAAACACCGGTTGCAGCAGAATTGATATCAATAGCCATTCCTTCTACGTTGGTACCCATGGCTAAACTAAGAGCATTACCTGTTGAAGCTCCTGCAGAATAGGTGATATCAATGATATTTGAATCAAGAACTCCTGTTTGACTAATCAAGATAACATGATCATCAGTTCCACCATCAGTTCCTGTATTTACGATATTGATAAGAGGAGCCGTTCTCGCGCCAGCCGCATCAATCTGAATCGCATTCCCTGCCAAGTTGGTACCCATGTCAATATGAAGTGCATCACCAGTGGAAGCAGAAGCGTTACCGAATACGATATCAATGATATTTCCTGTGTATACAGCCGTTACATCAATATCGAATAATGGACTTGCGGCAGCACCAGTATTTGTGACATCAATATCCCACAAGGTACCTCCAATTGTTGTACCAGTTCCATCAAAGATAGTCTCGATAAGTGGTTGTGTTCTGAGTCCACCTCCCGCATCAATCATAAGTGCTGTAGCAGCAAGAGCTAAATTCATGTCAATAGCAATTACATTTGCTGTCGCAGCGGCATCCATAGCAATATCGAGAATATTTCCCGTTCTTACTCCTGTAACATTAAGATCAAGAACACTCCCTGAACCAGTATTGGAAGCCGTGATAGCTAATGTATCAACGTTTCCAGAACCATCGTCAAGAATCTTGATCAAATCATCTGTACGCACACCAGCTCCAGCGTCAATATTAATTGCAGAAGAAGCAAGTCCCGCGTTCATATCAATTGAGAAAACATCTCCAGTGATGCTCCATTTACAGCGATATTGAAGATATGTCCACTTTGAGTTCCACCTACTTCAATAGCAAGTGTATCGCCTGTTCCGATCCCATCGTCTGTAATCTTAATAGCATCGGTTGTACGTGCACTTGCACCAGCATCCAAGACCATTAATTGTGCAGCAGTCTGAGTATCACCAAGGTCGATAAAAATAACATCTCCGGTGGCAGCAAATGCACCAATTAAGACATCAAAAATATTTCCAGTGTAAACGGCTGTAATATCAATATCGAATAATGGATTTGCTGCAGCACCCGTATTTGTGACATCAATATCCAACAAGGTACCTCCGATTGTCGTACCCGTACCATCAAAGATTACTTCCACGAGTGGTTGTGTTCTGAGTCCACCTCCCGCATCAATCCTAACCGCAGTTGTGGCAAGAGCCGCATCCATGTCGATATTAATGACATTTCCAGTTGCAACACCACTCATCGCGATATCAATAACATTTCCCGTGTATGCACCTGAAATATTGATATCAAAGATCTGACTATTTCCAGTAGATGAATCATCAATTTGAATCAAGTCATCTGTACGAGCACCTGCGGCTGATATTGCTAATGCAGATCCAGCAAGGTTTGTTCCCATTGCAATAGACACGACATTCCCGGTAGAAGCTGATACGGAATAAGTGATATCAAGAATATTTCCCGTATGGATTCCGGCAATATCAAAGTCAATAAGATTCCCAGATCCTGTATTGGTGACATTGATATCAAATATTCCAACGTTTCCACTTCCATCAAAGGTAATATCAATCAAATCAACCACTCTAGCTGAATTTCCTGCATCAAGAACTAGATACGCAGCTCCAACAGCAGCATCCATATCCACGTTCATAACTGCTCCTGTAGAGGTTGTGCTTAAAGCAATATCCAATACAGCACCAGTTCTTGCTCCCGTAACATTAATATCAAAGATCATACCAGAGCCAGTATTTGATGCAGTTACTTGCATCACGTCTACATTACCGTCTCCATCGTCTGTGATATTAATCAAGTTATCAGTACGTGTTAATCCACCTGCATCAATAAAGATAGCAGAAGAACTTAGAGCCGCATTCATGTCAATGTTAATGACATTTCCAGTTGCATTTCCGCTCATTTCGATATCAATCACGTTTCCTGCATATTCACCTGAAATATTGATATCAAAGATTTGTCCTGCTCCATCTCCACTCTCGTCAATTTTGATAAGATCATCGGTACGAGTTCCCGAACTTGTAAGAACAATAGCGGAAGCTGCAAGAGCATTCGCCATATTCACATTTAGGACATTTCCTGTAGCGGCAGTTGTATAAGCAATATCGAATACATTTCCTGACGTGATTCCATCAATATTAATATCAAATACATGACCACTCATTGTTCCACCAATCACTAAAGCGAAAAGATCTCCAGCGTTGGTTCCATCGTCTGTGATAGCAATAGCATCGGTTGTACGTGCGGAAGCACCGGCATCCAAAACCATCAATTGTGCAGCAGTTTGAGTATCACCAAGATCTATATTAAAAATATTTCCTGTGTAAGCGGCTGCTCCCACAAGAACATCTAATACATTACCTGAACCGGTACTCGTGACATTGATATCAAAGATATGCCCTGATCCTGTATTTGTATCTTCAATAGCAAATAAATCTACGTTGCCACTTCCATCGTTTGTGACCTTAATAAGATCATCGGTACGAAGTCCATTTCCTGCATCAATAACAAGCGCGCTAGAAGCTAGTCCAAGGTTCATGTCGATATTAAGAACATCTCCTGTAATCGCTCCATTAATTCCAATATTGAATACATGACCACTTTGAGTTCCACCTATTGCAATAGCAATGGTATCAGCAGTTCCGGTACCATCGTCAGTAATTTGAATCGCATCAGTTGTACGTGCGGAAGCACCAGCATCCAATACCATTAACTGAGCGGCAGTTTGAGTATCACCAAGGTCGATATTAATGACATTTCCTGTAGCAGCAAACGCACCAATTAGAACATCAAAGATGTTTCCTGTATAAAGAGCACCCACGTCAATGTCGAATAATGGATTTGCTGCAGCACCAGTGTTTGTGACATTAAGATCTAAGAAGGTTCCCCCTACCGTAGTTCCTGTACCATCAAATGTTACTTTAATCAAAGCATCTGTACGGAGAGCATTTCCAGCGTCGATATTAAGAGCTGAAGATGAAACAGCGGCATCCATATCAATCAAGATAACATCGCCTGTTGCCGCACCACTCATTGCGATATCAATAATCGCTCCTGTTCTAATTCCATTCACGTTAATATCGAAGACACTTCCAGAACCTGTATTGGAAGCTGTAATTTGCATTGTATCTACGTTTCCAGAACCATCGTCAATAATATTGATAAGATTATCCGTTCTAATTCCTCCACCGGCGTCAATAACAATCGCAGAAGAACTTAACGCGGCATCCATATCAATATTCAATACATCTCCTGTTGCGACCCCTGATAATACAACAGAGAAGATAGGACCTGTATAAGCGGCTGAAACATCAATGTCAAAGAGGGCTGTCGCTGCAGCACCTGTATTTGTGACATCAATATCCCATAAAATTCCTCCCGCTACAGTTCCAGTTCCATCGAAGGTTGTCTTAATAAGGGCATCGGTTCTAATTGCATTTCCAGCGTCAAGAACAATGGCAGATGAAGCTACACCTGCGTTCATATCAATATTGATCACGTCTCCTGTCACTATTCCACCAAGAGCAATATCAATAACATTTCCTGTATAAGCACCATTGATATCAATATCAAAAATTTGAGAGTTACCAGTGGATGTATCAGTAATTTTGATCAAGTCATCCGTTCGTGCCCCAGCGGCTGAAAGAACAAGAGCAGAACCTCCAAGATTTGTTCCCATTGCCACTGAAATAGCATCTCCTGTAGAAGCGGCAATTGAATAGGTGAGATCAATAAGATTACCCGTATGAATACCACTAATATCCATATCAATGATATTTCCAGACCCTGTATTTGTGATATTCAAATCAAGATAACCAACATTACCCGAACCATCGAAAGTTACATCAATACAATCTGCCGTACGAATCGCATTACCACAATCAAGTGCTAAGAAAGGAGCACCAACGGCAGCATTCATATCAACCTTGAATACTCCTGAAGTAGATCCTATTCCGTTCATTGAAATATCAAAGATAGCTCCTATTCCAGTATTTGCAGAAACAATCGCCATAACATCTTCATTACCGGCTCCTTCGTAATTCACATGAATCATATCCACTGTCCTTGTTCCTGCTCCCGAATCAAGATAAAAAGCCATAGCCCCGACAGCCGCGTCCATGTCGATATCGATCACATTTCCTGTCGCTGTCGTATTCATATCAATATCAATGATATGACCCGTTGTCGCTCCAGTAATGACAATATCAATAAGATCTGCAGCCCCGGTTGCATCCGTTGCAATTTCAATCATCGGTTGAGTCCGTGCTCCAGATCCTTCAAGATGAATTGCCGTAGCATCAACCGCATTATCAAGATTGATAGAAATTGCATTTCCTGTGGATGTTGTTGCAAAAGCGATATCAAGAACATTTGAATCCAAGACACCTCCAATATCAATA
>CAYILI010000006.1:0-28688 GCA_964364105.1 uncultured Gammaproteobacteria bacterium
AGTGGAAAAATTTCATACTTTGGAAAAACATTTAAAAAATCTAGGAGTCAGATTCTAAAGAAAATAAATTTTTCTTCAGCTTATATTTCTCTTCCCTGGCTTTTTACTGTTGACCAGATTCTTAAAGTTTTTGCCCAACTTTATGAAGTTCCGGATTCAAAAAAAAGAATTGATAAATTACTTTCCGAATTTGAAATCGAGCATCTTAGAAAAAAAGAGTTTCACATGTTATCCGCTGGAGAAAAAGCTAGGCTTCTGTTAACAAAAGCATTCATCAATTATCCGGAAATTATTCTCCTAGATGAACCAACAGCATCTCTTGACCCAGATATCGCTGTAAAAATCAGACAGTTTCTAAAAAAAGAGCAAAAAGAATATAAAGTCAGCATGCTCTTTACATCTCACAACATGAACGAGGTTGAAGAAATGTGCGATAGGGTTATTTTTCTAACTCATGGAAAAATAATGGCAGAAGATACTCCTGAAAATTTAGCAAAAAAAATTACTGACTCTAATATAGAACTTTTTGTTAAAGATTTTTCAATTGCTGAAAAATATTTTCAAGACAATAGTATCCAGTTCTTAAGAGAAGGAAATATTTTCAGTATCACAATTAAAACGGAGGACATTTCAAAATTACTAAATGGATTGGCTGTTAAAAAAATAGAATTCCAGGATATTTCAATTAAGAAACCAGATCTTGAAGATTATTTTCTAAAAATTTCAGAAAGCCAACGAGAAGGAAAGAAAAGTTTATGAATTTAACAAGAGTTTTTGCGATGGTTAGGCGTTATTTTTATAACCTAATCCATAATTATGACAGGATGGCTGATATGTTTTATTGGCCACTAATGGATATTCTAGTTTGGGGGCTCACTGGTCTTTATTTTGCAAATTTAAATTCTAATACTCCCCATTCAGCAACAGTTATTTTAACCGGACTCATTTTCTGGATTATTACTTGGCGCGCTCAATATGAAATTACAACCAATCTTCTTTCCGAAATGTGGGACAGAAATTTAGTAAATATTTTTTCTTCCCCGCTTACTGTTTTCGAATGGATTCTCGCTGTGATAATTTTTGGCGCCATAAAAATGGTAATAAGTCTTGTATTTTCTGCTTCTCTTGCATTCGTTTTATATGGATATGATTTTTTTCAATTTGGCTGGTGGTTAATTCCTATTTCTATTAATTTAATAATCGTAGGCTGGGTATTAGGCTTTACAGTAGCAGCCATAATTATAAGATTTGGGATGAAGATTCAAACCTTAGCATGGGCTGGAGCATATATAATTGTCCCTTTCTCTGCTCTTTATTATCCTATTTCTATTTTACCTGAGTGGGCTCAAAGAATAAGCCTAGTTATCCCAACAAGCTATATTTTTGAAGCACTTAGGCAACATGTTTTTACAGGTATCATATCCCCAGAAAAGATTGTTTTTAGTTTTGCATTAAACTTCATATATCTGATATTATCAATTTGGTTTTTCATATTTATGTTTAAGAAAAGTAAAAAAAGAGGACTCGGGAGTTTAATTTAATGGATAAAGCAAAATTACAACAAGAATTAATAGCGGCAATGAAAGCCGGGGATGAGACAAAGAAGTCTACTATCCGCATGCTTATTTCCTCGATTAACTATTATCAAATCGAAAAAGGCGGAGCTGGATATGAAGCAACTCCTGAAGACGTATTAGTAGTAATAGAAAAAGAAGCTAAAAAAAGACGTGATTCAATCACTGAATATGAAAAGGCAGGAAGACAAGATTTAGTAGATAAAGAAACTGCTGAGCTTAAAATTCTAGAAGCATATCTTCCAGAAAAGATGCCAGAAGAGGAAGTTGCTAAAATAGTTGAAGAAACAATCTCTGAAACTGGAGCTGCGTCAATTGCTGACATGGGAAAACTAATGGGAGCTCTAAACGGAAAACTTAAAGGAAAAGCGGATATGGGAATGGTCTCAAATTTAGTCCGCTCTAAATTAGCTTAATCTTTCTTTGTAAGCTTCTACGTCAGCAGAAGTCACCTTTGACATTGGACTGGGCAAACTATCAATAGCAAACCATCCAATATCCTCGTGCTTATGAGGTTCTACGATCCTTGGTTTTTGCCCTTCTTTTATCTTTACGAGAAATGAAGTTGCGAGCCATTGCTGCTTATCTTGAGGCAATATTTCATCGATAACTGCAAGAACATCAATAATTTCTATATCAACATCCAATTCTTCCTTAAGCTCTCTTCTAACAGCATCTTCTCTTTTTTCCCAAAATTCTACAGCTCCTCCTGGGGCTTCCCAACTCCCTTTTTCATTCTTTGAATTCTGGCTTCTTTTTAAAAGTAATACTTCGCCTTTGTCGTTGAGGATAAATGCACCAACAGAAACTCCTATATAATCTATTCCTGCTTTCATTTATTGCTTCTTTTAAGACTCCATTCGTGCCAGACGACTAAAATTGGCGTTGCGTTAAATATTGATGAATAAGTGCCTGAAATCATTCCTATTATTAATGCGACCACAAACCATCTAATACTTTCTCCTCCAAATATAAGTAGCGCTACTAAAACCAAAAGAACTGTAATCGAGTTATTTAACGACCTCCCTATTGTTTGAACGATTGAATCATTGGCAACTTTAGCAAAGTTCCCTCCTCCGTTTTTCTCAAGATTCTCGCGCATCCTGTCAAAAACCACGATCGTGTCATGAACTGAAAATCCAATTACAGTAAGAAGTGCCGTAACAAACAAACTGTCAATTTCAACGTGCAGGAAATGTCCTAAGATAGAAAATATACCAACCACAACTAGAACGTCATGCACTAGCGCAATAATCGCAGAGACACCAAAACGAATAGAGCTTGCAGGTTTTGGAACTTTTCTAAAAACAAGCGAGATATAAACAACAACAAGAAGTGAAGCAACTACTACGGCTTTCAAAGCATTAATTGTCGTTTCTTTTCCTATGGTTGGACCTATCGTAGAAAATTCCTGCTGAGTAGCGTCTTTATATTTAGCATTTAAATCTTTTATAAATTCCGTGTTTTGCTTTTGATCCATTTGGGAAGTTCTTGTAATTGCCAGCTTATTAGAAGTTTCGATCGAGGATACCCTTATATTCTGCTCTTCTAAAGAACTTTTTATGAAATCTCTCTGCTCTCCGGTTACCTCCTGAGGAAACGAAACAGACATTCGGGATCCACCTGTGAATTCAATCGAAAGATTTAATCCAAAAAGAGCAAGCGAAATTAATCCCGGGATCATTACCAGAAGTGAAATTGCAAACCATATTTTTTTTCTGCCGATTATATCCATATTATCTATAAGCTATTTTTAGCAATGTTTTCGTAACTGTTATCGCTGAGAACATAGAAATTACAACTCCAATTACCAAAATCAATGCAAAACCTCTCACGATTCCTGTACCAAAACTGTATAGAATTATACACGTGATGATTGTTGAAACATTAGAATCCCTAATCGACATCCAGGCATTTGAAAATCCTAGATCAATTGCGCTTGACTTACTCTTTCCTGCTCTCGTCTCCTCTTTTATTCTTTCAAAAATAAGTATGTTTGCGTCAACAGCCATTCCAATTGACAAAATCAAACCTGCTACTCCGGCTAGGGTTAAAGTGATTCCAAATGGAGTAAGACTACTTAGCTTAAATACTGCCAAATTGAATAATGTGTAAAGAAGAAGAGCAATACTCGCGATCACGCCAAGCCTTCCGTAAAGAGAAACCATAAATACTACAACTGTTATAAATCCAATAACTCCAGCAATTAAACTTTTTCGAAGAGACTCCTGACCTAGAGTTGGCCCGACCACATGCTGCTCTAAAACTGTAAGCTTTACTGGAAGTGCTCCTGCATTAAGTTGTGTACTAAGCGCTTTTGCATCTTCCTGGGTAAATCCTCCAGAAATTATTGCGTCACCTGTTAAAATCGCTTCGTTAACAGTTGGAGCAGTGATAATTAAATTATCCAGAACTATTGCGACTGGACGGCCTATATTTTTTTCTGTTATTTCCCCAAATTTCTTTTTTCCCGCAGAATCAAACATAAGCTGCACCACAGGAGAACCAGTATTAGGGTCGAATGAAACAACAGCTGAACTTAGATCTGAACCTGACAAATCCGTTTTCCTAAGAGGTCCAAGCCCTGACTGATCAGCGTTAATTGGATACTCGCCTGACACTATAACGTCAGCTGCAACTGAAGCAGTTGGTTCCCAAAATGTAAGCTGAGCAGTTGAACCAATAAGATTAATTGCCTGGCTTACGTCAGTTACCCCGGGAAGCTCTACGATAATTCTTGAGTCGTTATTTACTTTGGCAGTTTGAATTAATGGTTCAGATACTCCAAATAAATTTATACGGCGCTCAATTACCTCTCTAGCGCTTTCTAGCGCCTGGTCTCTCTCACCTGCTGGTAATTTTTCTACTTCAGCTTTAAATGTAAGACTTACTCCACCCTTTAAATCAAGTCCTTGTCTAAATGAAATTTCTTTAGGAATATTTAATCTTTGAAGAACAAAACTGGAATCATATTTTATATCGCGAGTAAATCCCGGCAAACTAATTCTGCCCGGAAGATTTATAAAGGCAGCAAGTAATGTTAAAACTATAATAAAAGCAAAAAGGAGCCTGGGATTTTTCATGAGAGCATATTCTCTTCGTCACCAATTAGCATAACACGTGAATCGTAAAGAATGGAGAGAATAAATGGATCTCTTTTCTTTTTTCTGAAATCAAATTCTTCTTCAGTCATAACTGTGTAATTTATTTCTGCGTCTAATCTCTTTTCTTCTTCGCGTACGAGAAGCGCCAATTCCGGTAATACCACTGCCCCTACTACTAACAAATCTACGTCTTCTGGCCCCTTTGGAAGACGTCTGGCAAATTTACCTGAAAACATTACATATTTAAGCCTACCCAATTTAACTCTATTTTTTAGAATATTTTCACCAAGCCCAACAGTTTTACTGCCAATTCTTAATAAGTCATAATAAAACTCGTAGTTTTTTGACAGAAAATAATAAACTCTATTTGCCCTCGGCTCCCTTGTAAGAATTCCTTTTTTTTCTAAATATGAAAGCTCGCGCCTAACTGCATTTATCTCGTCCCCTGTGCGCCTTACGAGCTCACGAACGTGATACATTTCTGAAGGATCGGACAGGAATACGTTCAGAAGCTTTACGCGGGATCTTGATGTTATAAGATCTGAAAGCATAGAGAATACTAACAGTTATTTTACTCGATCTAAGAGGATTAGTAAACTATGTCAAACTATTTCACATCCAAGACACCTTCTGGGGGTAATATATGGAACCAAACTTTTCCTCGAGTCAGCTCAATTTCGTCACCATTTTCATCTGTTAATACAGTCTTATCTGTTCTGGTCTTTTTACTCCAGCTTCCCTCAATCTCTTTCCCATCCATAAATATTACCGCATCTCCTGTTCCTTTAGTTTTGTATAGTAGATGAGCATTATTTTCATATCCATCATTTGCGCTGCTCTCCACTTGGTATAACACTACAATATTTTTTGCAGTAACAGGTTTGTTAGTATTATTATCTAGATGTGGAACTCCTCCATTTTTCCTGCTGTATTCGTTAGAAGTTTTATCATAAGTCCAATCTATGAAGTAGTCTTCATATCCGTCCCAGTACTCTACGTGGATTGATTTTGTAGTTCCTCTTTCTCCGCTTGCAGCATCATCTTTAAAGTCATATGGGGTAAATCCATCATCCCAGGCAGTTCCATCTTCACCCTTAACTCCAAGACCTCTGTCTTCCTCGGCAAATTCCCAAAGCTTACTAGTCGTAGAGTACATAGTATGCTCTGTAGCTGTAGCGTGTCCTAGTCTATTGTAATCTCTCCAGAACGTCGGGAATCCAATCGAGAACTGATTAAGATCATTATATCCACCCCATCCATAGTCATTTATTTGAGATAGTGCATCAGCTGGACCTGGGGTATTTGCGCCTCCTACATGAGCATAGAGGGGACTATCGCCATATTCTGATATCCAGTCAAGGAAATATGTCCTTGCGCTTCTAATAGGACCTACCTGAACAGGAGCATTACAATAATAGATATTCAAAGTTCTGGTGATTCCGCCTTCCGCTACAGCTTCATAAGTTATATCTGCGCCGTTAAGACCTGATTGTGGCCTAGCATTTTCGTGATTCTCGATCATTACACCAAGAGGCCTATGTTTTTCCCACCAGTCTTTTTGCTGCTTGGAATATTTTGCGCCGTTTAAAGGACATGCTTCTGTTTTTGGAAGTGAATCATCAAAGACTAACTCTCCTTCTGCATTTTTAGCTGCTGGTGGAATAGGTGAAGTAAACCTTTGCGCTAGCGGAGATTTAGCAAATAAGAAATATGAGGCGCCTGTTGCGAGTAAATAAACAACAAAGGCTATTAGAATTATCTTTTTATCTTTAAGCATAAATTATGATTTATTTAAACTTCCAGCTTCTTTCAAAGCTTTCTTTTCATCATCGGACAGCTCATGCTCTGTGCCTTTACCGTTTATAACTTTCTTAGCATACCATCTAAGTCCGGATCTCGAATAGAGCCCCGATATAATTACTCCCGTGTCAGTATTATCTAGTAAGGACAATATGAAACTTTGATCTCCCCCAGTGTCCTTGAAAGGATTAAATCGTAAAAGGCCAACTTTCTGAATATGAAATTGACCCTCTTGTTCTATTCTATCATATAGACTTCGTAACATTTCAATATCCTTTTTTGTCTTCGCTTCTGATTTTAAAACATCCTCTAATAATACCTTTAAACCCTCTTTTCCAACACCATCAGACAGCTTATTATAGTGAACAAGCATCCTCCAGAAAAGAATTGTAAGAAAAACTGTCCAAATGGAAACAACCAATAGTATTACGAGCGTGAGGTTACCTAACATAGTGTTCCATTGTTACTCCTTGACAGGCATGATGTCAATAGTGTATCTTGCCTTATGTAGCTTTAAATCAAGGCTACAGTCTAAAAATGGCAAAGAAGAAAACTAGAAAACAAAAGATTCTTGCCGATTCTCGACACATCGTCTATCACCTTGAAAACGAAACCTCTGCTCAAGTAAGTCACCCTCGTGAGAAAAACTCAAAACTTGAATTATTAGACATACCTCGACCTAGCCAAACTATCGCTTTAAGCTCTCAATCACATGTAATTACGGACTTAAGAAAAACTGTTATAGTAACTGGCGTTATTCTTCTAGCTCAGATAATCCTTTTTATAGTTTTAAATAGCATGTAAGTTTTTACTTATATTGAAGGGGGGTGAATTATTATGGCAGAAATGTATTGTGTAAAATGTAGAGCTAAGAGAGATGATCCTAGTGCTACACCAGTAACCATGAAAAATGGAAAACCTGCAATGAAAGGAAAGTGTCCAGTCTGTGGTACAGGAATGTACAAGATCGGAAAAGCTTAACTAGCAGATTTCTTTCTTGGACATCCTTAATTTGGAATCCAAGAAACACGATTGAAAAATCCCCGAAAGGGGATTTTTCTTTACCTATCTCTCTTAAATAATTTAATTAAGTTAGAGTGCAACCTTGTAGCTTCAGCGTAGGGAATTTTCATTTTACCAAGAGCTCTTTTATAAGTACGAGTAAAATCGACTAAAAACAATTTTCCCATATTGCTTACAAAATTTTCGTTCATAATTGTATATCTATTTGCGAGATATTCTTGTCCTGAAGTCCTAAGTTGATTTTCAATATCTGTCACCGAACCATCTTCTTTGACGTATCTTTGAACTATGATATATGAACTATAGTTCACACCTAAAAAACTCCCGTTAAATTCAAAAATTCTTGAAGTCGGAATGTCTACAAAGCTTGTTTCTCCAACTACAGCCTGCGCTTGTCTTAAATCATCCCTTACATCACGTGCGTCGAATCTCATAAGATTATTTACTAAAATTACAGGAAGCTTGGGTCTTTTTAAAACCCACCCTTCTCTTCTGGATTTATAAACTTCATGTTCCCAGCCTCCACCTATTCTTTCTCTTTCCATAAGCCGGAATTATAACAGATTACTCACAGCAGGGGTCTTTATAGCCGCAGTTTGGGCAATATGCATCTCTACTTCCCGGCATATCTCCCATTTGAGTAGAACAAACCGGGCAAGGTTGAGTTCTCAAGTTATCTCTAAATCTATTCTCAGTTTCAATTTGTATTTGCATCTTCCAGAATTTTGATTACCTTCCTTAAGTCATTAACATGCATCCAGGTATTTTTTTCAAATTCAGGATTTTCAGTTCTATATAAAATTCCGTGCTTAGTAAATCTAAATGCTTTTTGATCATTATAAGAATCTCCTATAAATATCGTTTCTGTAGGATCAATATTCATTTCATCGCAAATTTCTTTTAGCTGATCTACCTTTACCTGAGCATCTTCTCCAAAACCTCTTAGCTTTTCAAACTCACCATCTTTATTAAACTCTAAAATTGTATTAACTCTAAAATCTTCAATTCCAAAATAATCAGCAACCCCAGAGACATATTCAGCACTTCCTGATGAAATAATAGCAATTTTATATTTATTCTCTTTTAAATACTTAATTAAATCTGAGGCTTCTGGATTTATTTCATAATTTCTAAAATTAATTATTCTTTCGTAAAGATCTTTAGTTAGCTTTGATTTCTTATATAAAATTTCAATAGTATCAACAAAGTTCTGAAAAGTAACTTCACCTTTGTAATATTTTCCCATTTTTTCAGTAATCTCTAAACCAATTTCCAATTTCTGCTCAAGTGTAGTTAGCGGGAATCCGAAAAGGAGAACTCCGTCACAATCAAAGAATACAATTTTAAACTTATTCATCTCCAGTATAATGAATTAATTTATAAACTTTTAAAACTGAGACGTCCCATTGTCCTGCGACTTCTGCTCTTCCGAATCCTGCGATTTCCTGACGCGATTCACCCAATGGATAACATGGGTTTGTTTCACAAACTACTAATAATTGGTCTGTTACGCTTTTCCTATCCGGATCCTGATCAATCCCCAAAATTGTTACCGGGTCTTTACCTGCAAGCTTAAAGAAATATCTATATGCATGATCTGAATTTCCAATTCCACTTATTGAAAAGTTATATGGCTTTCCATCTGTTTTCGAGAGAACAAAATCTGCAATTTCCTTAACCTGTCTGACTTGATTATTCCCTGGAACAGAAATTGGATTAAATTTAAGATTTAGAAAAAACAAACACGCAAGAATTATAACGACAATTATTTTTCCAGGTTTTTTAAGAATAATAATTACCTCAGATAAAAGAAGTCCCACTAAAAGAAATGGCACTGGGAAAATGAAACCTAAATAATAATCATAAATAGATTTTTTATATAAACCGAAAAGTCCAATTCCCAAAAGCGCCCAGATAAAAATTAATAAGAATTTTTTAAGTTCTAAACTTTCAGCTCTTACTTTAATAAATAAAATCAAAAAGAAGATTACCGAAACCAAACCTAAGAAAACTGAAATGACCAACCAGATTTGTAAAATATTCGGGTCAAACTTAGAAAACTTGGAAAAGTCTGGATAAGAAAGAATCAGTCCGCCAAAAAGTCTTATAAAAACATGCTGAACATTAACTAAAAATTGTCCTGATGCACCAGTTTCAGGAGAGTTAAAAATAAATTCTAAAATATTTTTGGAGTTTGTAAATTGGTGTCTCACTTCAAATAGTAAGAATGGAGAAAACCCAATCAAAAATCCTACCAACAAACTTATGTATCTTTTTAATAGTGTTTTTATGTATGAAATTTTTAACTGGAATCCTGCGAAAAGTGTGTAAAAAAATATGATTGCTCCTACAAATGTTGCAAGATAATGGATTTGCAGATTTATTCCCATTAAAAATCCTGTGAGAATGAAAAGTGAAATTTTATTTTCTACAACTGCTTTATATAAAGCGTAAAGAGTAGAAATTGTGAAAAATGGGAAAACATTTGGATTCCAGGAAGAACGCGAATAAGTAACTACCACTGGAGAAATAGCATATAAAAATGCGGCAATAATTCCTGCCAAAGGATTAAAAAACTCACGACCAATTTTATAAACCAAGAAAATTGTAGCAACTCCAAATAAAACAACCATGATCGCAGGACCCACAGGATCAAAACGTGACAGAAACATAAAAGGCGTCATGAGGTAATAATAAATAGGACCAAGAAAAAATCCGCCGACTGAAGAAGTAGGACCAAGAAGAGTCAGATCACCATGTAAGATATTATAAACAACTAAAGCATCCCTGCCTTCATCTCCTAAGAAAACTATATAATCTCTTACTCGATAAAAACGCAGGAAAAATCCCAGAAGTAAGATTACGAAAATCGGAAACCACTCTGGTTTTATCCTAATTTTTTCTGGAGTTTTGAAAGAGAAGCGATGTGCCATCTTTTCCATATAAAAATATTATACATTGAATAACTGTATGGAATCACAAATAGTCCAATTGCGATAATCAAAGAAACCTGACGAACAAGAGTTGTATTCCCAAATAAGTGTGTCCCAACGAAAACAGTTGAGGAAATAAGAATAAGAGAACCTATGGAAACTAAATTAAATTGTGGAAATTTAATAAGAACTTTCCATGGACTTGTAATTCTTTGACTGCTAAATGCCCAGAAATTATTTACAAAAAAATTAAAAATAATTGAAAGCTCAGCTGATAAAGATGCCGCTGGGATTGGATGCAATTGGAAATACTGAGAAAAAATTTCTAGAGAAATTGCATTAATTAAATATCCGATGAATCCTGTGATTGCATATTTTAAAAAAGGAGAATGAACAAGCTCTTTTATTCTCGCTACAATCACAAATGAAAGAGTTTGAAATATGGTTTGACCTGCAGGAATTTTAGATCTTCCCGCTACCCTGTCCGTTGCAGAAAAAGGAATTTCAGCAACTTTATATCCATCTTCTACTGCAGACAAAAGAAATCCGACTTGAAAAGTGTAACCTTTAAATTTCTTAATTTTTTCCCTCTCTTTAAGAAATACTTCTTTTTTAATGGCTCTATATCCACCTGTCCAATCATGAATATAAAACCTCATCAGAATACTTCTTATTACGAAATTTCCTATAATTGAAAGAAATTTTCTGTGAATCCCCCAGTTAGCAGGAATTGATCCTCCATTACTATACCTTGTTCCAATTACAAAATCATGTCCTTCATCAATTTTTTTCAAAAATTCAGGAACTTTTTTAGGATCATGGAAAAAATCTGCATCCATTTCAAAAACCACATCAGCGTTCATATTAGAAATTGCATGATCCATCCCTCTAATATAAGCTGCTCCTAGTCCTTCTTTTTTTCCAGTTATTAACTCTATATTTTTCCATTTCTTCATTACATCCTTTACAATATCCGCAGTACCATCTGGGGAATTATCATCTGCAACTAATATTTCCATTTCATAATTTTTTATTTGAGGAAATATCTCTTTTTCAAGAATTTCCAACAACTTCCCAATATTTCCTTTTTCGTTATATGTGGGAATGATGATAACTGCTTTCATGTTCCTTCGCTCCTTTTTATTATTATCAAATTATTATTCATGTTTTATTTTTTCCCGAAACCCACCGGGAGCTTCGGAAGCATGACCCTGAGCTTGTCAAACGGGTCATAGGCTCTTAAAATATTGTATAGTTTTAACTAGTCCCTCATCAAGCGGAACTTTTGGAGACCAGCCTAATAATCTTTTAGCTTTTTCTATGTCAGGCTTCCGCGCCAGTGGATCATCCTTAGGAAGCTCTTCGCTTATTTTTACTTCGCTAACGGAACCTGTATGTTTTTTAATTAGATTTGCGAAATCTCTAACTGAATGTTCCTCATTAGAACCGATATTTATTATTTCTCCATTTAAATTCGGGGTGAACATAAATTTCTTAAGGCCTTCCACAGTGTCCGAAACGTAACAAAGCGATCTTGTTTGCGATCCATCTCCGAAAATAGAAATCGGTTCATTATTTAAAGCTTGAGTTATAAATACAATTACCATTCTCATGTCCTCTGGCAACATTCCTGGGCCGAAGGTATTAAAAATTCTAGCGATTCGGGCATCTACCCCTTTGTCTCTTCCAAAATATGCAGTTATCGTCTCACCAAATCTTTTTGCTTCATCATATACAGATCTAGGACCAGTGGTAGATACGTTTCCTCTATATTCTTCGTTCTGGGGATTTTCCTTTGGGTCTCCATAAATTTCAGAAGAAGAAGCAAATAAGAATGTTGCATTATTTTTCTCAGCAAGTCTTAATAAATTAAAAGTTCCAGTCGTATTTGCGTGCATTGTTTCTTCTGGTAACGCATGATAGCTGATTTTACTATGATGGTTTGGGCTGGCTGGAGAAGCTAAATGGAATATATAATCAATTTTTTCACTAATTTCGAGAGGCTTCGTAACATCATGATTTATGAATGAAAAATTGGAATTATTTCTTATATTTTTTAGTTTTTCTTCTTTGCTTGTGAGAAAATTATCTACACAGATTACCCTATATCCCTCACTAAGAAGTGATTCGCAAAGATGTGCTCCAATAAAACCTGCCCCGCCAGCTACGATAACCGTTTGCATTAACCTTCGTTCCTCTTCTCGCGTTCTAAATCTGATTTAACCATCATCTCAACTAATTCTCTAAAACTTGTCTTTGGAGTCCAACCAAGCTCATTTCTGGCTTTTGTAGCATCTCCTATCAAGTGATCTACTTCAGCCGGGCGCAAATGTGCATCTACATTTGAAACAACATATTTTTGCCAATCAGAAATCCCTACAAAGCTAAAGGCAATCTCTACAAATTCCTGAACTGAATGAGCCTCTCCAGTTGCCACCACATAATCATCAGGCTTATCTTGTTGAAGCATCATCCACATTGCTTCTACATAATCTCCTGCAAAACCCCAATCTCTCTTAGCGTCCAGATTTCCCAATTCTAATTTATCCTGCTTTCCAAGACTAATTCGCGCCACTGCATGACTTATTTTCCTGGTTACAAACTCTAATCCACGCCTAGGGCTCTCATGGTTAAATAAAATTCCTGAGCATGCAAACATATCAAAACTTTCTCTATAATTAAGCGTTATGTAATGACCGTAAACCTTAGCGACTCCATATGGACTCCTTGGATAAAACCTGGTCGTTTCTTTTTGAGGAACCTCAACTACTTTCCCGAACATCTCTGATGAACTAGCTTGATAAAATTTAATCTTTGGATTTACATTTCGAATTGCCTCTAAAATTCTCGTAACTCCAATTGCTGTGAATTCTCCTGTGAGAACCGGCTGATCCCACGAAGCTTTTACGAAGGACTGAGCTGCTAGGTTGTAAACTTCGTCTGGTTGAGAAACTTGAAGTGCTGAGACCAATGAGCTTTGATCAAGAAGATCTCCGGAGAGAATATGAATTCTGTCTTCAATGTGCTTTATTCTTTCATTATTAACTGTGCTAGATCTTCTAGTTGTTCCGTAAACTTCATATCCCTTTTCAAGTAAAAACTCAGCTAAATAAGAAGCATCTTGTCCTGTAATTCCTGTAATAAGAGCCTTTGGCATAAAATTATTTTAGACTATTTCTCTAAAGAATTCTAGGGTATCTTCAAGTGTTTTTTCAATTGGTATTTCAGGTTTCCAGCCGGTTAGATTCTCAAACTTAGAAGCATCACATAAAAGTTCTGGATCATCTGTTGGTCTAATTAATCCAGGATCCTGTTCAATAATTATGTCAGCTGTGCTCATCCCGCACATTATCTCAAGAATTTCAGAAATCTTGTGAGATTTTCCGCTTCCAAGATTATAAACATCTCCGCTTTCCCCTTTTTCTAAAGCTAATAAATATGCTCTTACCATATCTCTAACGTCCGTAAAATCTCTTTTCGACTCAAGATTCCCAACCTGGAGAACACTTTCGTAACCTTTTTCGATCTGAGCAATTCTTTTCGCAAATGCAGATACCACAAAATGCGGTGACTGCTTTGGACCTACATGATTAAAAGGTCTCACTCTTACAATCTTTAATTTGTGAGCAAGAAAATATTGAAGACCAAGAAAATCCTGAGCTAATTTTGATACTGAATAGGGACTCGTTGGCCTGAATGGAACTTCCTCGTTAATCGGAAGATCTGCCGCAGTTACCAATCCATATACTTCAGCTGAAGAAACTACTAGGGTTTTTATTTCGCTTAGTTTATTAACCCTAATCGCCTCAAGCAAATTAATCTCGGATAACACGTTATTCATAAACGTCTCTCCAGGATTAGAATAGCTTTTATTTGCAGACGGAAGTGCGGCCAAATGAAAAAGATAATCAGGTTTTTCCATCTGAATCAATTTAGCGGTAGATTCTGCATCAATCAAATTTAACTTATAAAGTTTTACTGAATCTTTATTATCTAGATTTGATAAACTTGCGTCATTAAGATATGTGCCGCTTACTTCAAATTTATTTTGCTTAAGAAGATAATCTGAGAGATAATTTCCCGCAAATCCAGTAATTCCTGTTATTAAAACTTTCGTCATCGTCCTACTCCAATATAGGAGAATCCTAATTTCCTAGCCACTTCTGGATCATAAATGTTTCTTCCATCAATAATATTTGCTTCTTTCATTAATTTTTTAATTTGCTCTAGATCCACTTCTTTAAATTCATTCCAATCAGTAAGAACTATCAAAAGCTCTGCACCTTTTACAGTCGAATAGATATCTTCGCCAAATTCAATTCCTTCAAAAATTTTCTTTGAATTTTCTATGGCTTGTGGATCATATGCTGTTATTAATGCTCTTTCCTGCTTTAGAAGTTCAATAATATCAATTGATGGCGCATCTCTCATGTCATCAGTATTTGGTTTGAAAGCGAGACCCAACACTGCTACCTTCTTACCAGTCATATCTCCTAAAACTTTTCTAGCTTTTCTCACGATATCTCTTTTTGCCTGCTTATTAATTTCTTCCACCTGATCTAAAAGTGAGAAATCATAGTCATGATCTGATGCAATCGAAATTAAAGCCTTTACGTCTTTCGGAAAGCAACTTCCACCATAACCTGCTCCCGGATAAAGAAAATGTCTTCCGATTCTTTTATCAAGCCCTATTCCATCTAGAACTCTTAATCCATCAGCATTTACTGATTCTGCTAATTTAGCAATTGCATTTGCAAAAGAAATTTTAGTAGCTAGAAATGAATTCGCTGCATATTTTATAAGCTCTGCTGTTTCAAGATTTGTGTGAACAAAAGGAGCGTTAATTGGCTTATGAAGACTTACTAACACATCTCTTGCCTTATCGCTATTTGTGCCAACGATAATTCTATCTGGACGAAGTGTGTCTTCAATCGCAGTTCCTTCTCTTAAAAATTCAGGAACTGAAGCGATGTCAAAGCCTACATCTTTTGGTTTAAATTCAGAAATTATTTTTTCAATTCTTTTATTGGTCCCAACTGGAACAGTACTCTTCGTAGCAACCACAGTATAGTTTTTTAAATTTTTTCCAATTTCTTTTGCAACGCTAAAAACAGTTGAGAGCTCGGCGTCTCCAGTTTTTTGCGGAGGTGTTCCCACTGCGATGAAAACAATTTCCGACTCAGTAACTGCAGGATTATAATCTAGGGTAAACAATAATCGGCCGGCATCCACATTTTTCTTTACCATTTCTGATAGGCCTGGTTCGTAAATAGGGATTATTCCTTTTTTAAGATTTTCAATTTTCTCTGGGGTATGCCCGATAACATAAACTGTATTTCCAAAATCTGCGAAAACAGTTGCTGTAACTAGCCCTACATATCCATGTCCTATAAACGTAATTGTCATAAGAATTTTAAATTTTCAGTTTTTAATTTGAATTGAAATCTAAATTTTTTAATTTTAAAATATTAGAATTTCATTGAAAATTTCAAATTTCGAATTGAAAATTAATCGCTAGGAATGAAGATCCGTAATCTGTCTCTTTATTTCCAGAAGACCTTCTGAAAATCCCTTCATTTTTACTCCCAGTTGGTCTATTTTAGCATTTCTAAGATGCAAATTAAATGGTCTTGGAGCCCTGTCTTTAAAGAACTCCTCTCGGGTTGTTTCGGTGATCAAACTCGTATCTAATCCGAAATTTTCTGCAATTTTTAATGATGCCTCAAATGGGGTTAATGCCTCATCTCCTACGGCGTGATAAATTCCCATTGCATCATTTTTTATTAGAGCATCAAGAACAACTGCAATATCATCAATTAGAGTTGGGCAAAATATTTGATCAGTAATTGCCTTAACCTCGTTACCGTTATTCAATGAGTCAGCAATTCCGCGGACAAAATCTTTCTTAAATTCAAATCCTGCTCTATATGGAAAGGCAAGTCTTAAAATTATATAAGGAGCCCCGCTCTCTTCAACTCTTTTTTCTCCTTCATATTTTGTTTTAGAATACCAGTTTATAGGATTTGGGATGTCCTCTTCGCCATATGAATCTCCTTTTTCTTTCTCACCATCAAATACAAAATCCGTTGAGATATAAATTATTTTCTTTCCCAACTCTCTGCAAATCTCTGCTACGCTCCTTGTACCCTCAACATTGATTTTCCATGCCTCACCTTCTTCTCCTAGTGCTTTATCTTTTTCGCATGCATCAACATCTGTTTTGGCAGAAAATTGGAGGACGAATTTCGCGTCTTTATAATTTTTTAGAGTGGTCAAACTCTGGGCATCAGTTATATCTACTCCCGTAGAGCGGCTTAAACTCACAAAATCATAATTATCCTTAAGAAGCTCTGTAATTCTGCTGCCGACTAGTCCATTTAATCCAAGTCCAATTATTTGAGGCTTATCCATATTCTTAGCTTTATTATACCCGAATTATGCAGAAATAAAATTGATTCTTCAACATTTGAGTAGTTTTATAGCTATTTGAATGACTTAAATATCCCAAATAAGATTGTATCGTTTGATTAAGTGAATATTCTGAAATATCTCCTTTTTTAAAATCATAAATTTTCTTATTTAGCTTTCTGAATATTCTTCTTTTAGTTTTAGTTCTCGGTAAAATATAGTGTGGCAAAATAACGTAGCCTAAAAAATCAATTCCCCATGACAACTTTCTGATAATAATTTTATCTGGATGAAACTCAAGCCTGATTTTATCTTTTAAAAACCTTTCCAATATACCAATATACTGGTATACCTGTCTTTTGTCGGACTCTAGAATTAAAAAATCATCAGCGTAGCGGATATAATATTTGACCTTCAACCTTTGTTTTACAAATTGATCTAGCTCATTTAAATAAATATTTGCAAAGATTTGAGAAGTTAAATTTCCAAGAGGAATCCCCTTGCAGCCTTCCAAGGCCAGGCCTTGGAAGGCTAAGTCCATTTCTTCTGAGCGGAAGCTTTCAATAACTTCAGACAAAAGCCAGAGAATATCCTTATCTTTTATTTTCTTTTTTAAGAGTTCAAACAGTATCTCATGGTTAACATTTGCGAAGAATTTTTTAACATCAAGTTTTAGGGCAAAACAATCTCGTGTGTAATTATAGGAAACTTTACGGGTAAAGTATTCAAGTCTTTTTACTCCTTTATGTGTTCCTTTGTTTAATCTGCAAGAGTAAGAGTCATAGATAAATGTTTTATCAAACACATCATATAAGTATTTATATAAAAGGTGGTGGATTACTCTATCTGCAACACTAGCTTTATGAATATGTCGTCTTTTGGGATCATTTACATAAAAACTTTCATACCCTCCATGTTTGTAAGTTTTATTCTTCAAGCTTGAATATAAATCAAATAAATTATCTTCAAGATTTCTCTCAAAAACTTGTAAATCCGGTCTCTTTTTCTTGCTTTTTCTAAATTCACTCCACGCTTGAAAAAGATTTTCTACTGTTATAAGCTCTTGATAAGTCATATGAATACCCCTAATAAATCTAGCCACACACACACACACTTCCTATAGTAAATAGCGCCCGCCTGCCAGCGCCTGACCGTAGGGATGGCGGGCAGGATATCCCCATATTTACCAAACTTTATGAGTTTTATAAATTACTCTATCAATACTTAAAATTATTCCCTAAAAAAGATAGGTATACCTTAGGACAAAAAATCGAAAATATCCTTTTGGAAATCTTTGAGCTTTTATTCCTCTTGAATACCTTAGAAAAACCCAAAAGACTTGAGGTACTCCAAAAGATAAATGTAAAACTTGACCTTGAGAAAATTCTTCTTAGACTTGCTAAGGATAATAACTGTATTGATGACAAAAAATATCTCAGCCTCCAGGAAAATCTCCAGGAAATTGGGAAAATGACTGGAGGCTGGATACGTTATCTTAAAAATTCTTGAGAGACTATCGGAAGAAGCAGAACCCCAATTCGAATTAGGATTATCAATGTGATTGCTATTCAGCTCCGGTCTGTCATTCCACTGGTTCAGATTAGCAGCGTTGTCAGACTCAACAAATTGTGAATTTCTCCGTTAATTATGCTCACCGCAGCTTAAATAATTCTTACTGTTGAATTTTATCCTGTCCGACGTTACATCGGACAAAAAGAGAAAAACACGGAGTCTCCAAGAATTACCATTCGCTTTTTGAAACAAAAGTCGCAAAAAATCTGATGGATTTGCTTGAAAGATTTCGGTGATCCGATTGGAATCGTATTCATTAACCTACTCTCGAGATTAATTTAATAAAAATTACGGACAAATTTCAAGAGGACAAAAAGAACAAACGCTCAAAAGTTAAAAATTAAACTCTCCCGGAAGAAGCCGAACCCCAATCCGAATCAGGATCAGCAATGCGATGGCCATCCAGCCCCGGCCTGACATCCCACTGGTACAGAAGCGCAGCGCGGCCAGACCCAACACTTGTTCCTGGAAGATCAATATGATGATCATTTAAAACCTCTGGGTGAGCTACATAAAGACCAACGGCATCTTGGATTGTTCCACCTCTTTCATCGGATGCTAATCCTGCTCTTACGTCACGAACTGATTTACCAAGGTTTACTCTTCCATCCTGCATCCAGGTTAAATAAGTTCTATCTGGAGTTTTATAACCTTGAGGATCACTTTCCCAATCAGAAACTTTTAATCCATCTAGATAATATTCAATCCCAACAAGTTTTGCTTGGTCTTTTGTAGGAATTTGACCAAAAGCGACTACTGAAATATCAAATCTTCCTTTAAAAACCTCAGGCTGAGGAACAACTAGACCCATTACGCTATCTTTAAATCCACCAGCAGACATTCTAAGTCTTTTATGAAATCCTAATTCTTGATATCTCTTAGCTTGTCTCTCAACTTCAGCTTCAATCAATGAGATAGAAAGTAATTCAGGTCTTGAAACTTGTGAAACAGGATCATGAACACCAGCATCGGTAAGCATACTTATTGCTGTTTTAACCGCTAACTGCCTCGTGGAATCTTGATTTGCTGGATCTTCTCCGGCTCTTTTCAAATATTCTATCATATGAATCGGAAATATATCACACTATGGGGCTAAATGTCAATAATTTATAGTGGGGCTGTGGTATTGTAAATCGTAGTATTTCTGGTATTCTCCGCTTTTAACTTTTTTCCACCAGGATTCATTTTCCTGATACCACTTTATTGTTAACTCAAGCCATTCATCAAAAGAGTGGAGAGGCTCCCAACCTAACTCATTTTTTATTTTTGAAAAGTCTATTGCATATCTTCTATCATGTCCTGGCCTATCCTTAACATACTCAATCATCTCTTCCCCTTTTCCCATTATATTTAATATTTTTTTAACCACATCTAAGTTATTTACATCTTGAGTCATACTTCCGATACAATAAGTTTCCCCAATCTTCCCTTTTTGTAGAACGAGTTCTATGGCCCGGCAATGGTCTTCTACATAAAGCCAATCCCTGACGTACAAACCATCTCCATAAACTGGGACTTTTTTTTCTTCTATTAAATTCGTAATCGCTAGTGGAATCAATTTTTCAGGAAAATGATATGGGCCATAATTATTTGCGCAATTTGTTATAGTAATTGGAAGATCAAACGTATCAAAATATGCTCTTACCAAATGGTCAGACCCAGCTTTACTTGCAGAATATGGACTGTGCGGATCATAGGGAGTTTTTTCGTTAAACTTATCCGTACTGTCTAAATCAAGCGCACCAAAAACCTCATCAGTTGAGATGTGATGAAATCTTTTAACATTATTTTTAAGTGCAGCGTCAAGAAGAACTTGTGTGCCAACTACGTTAGTTACAACAAATGAAGCTGGCTCCATAATTGAACGATCTACATGACTTTCAGCTGCAAAATGAACGACTGTATCAATTCCCTCCATCGCTAGATTTACTGCTGCTCCATCACAAATATCACCGTGAATAAATGAGTAATTTGGATTTTTCTCAACTGATTTTAAATTTTCTAAATTTCCGGCATAAGTTAACTTATCAAAATTAACTATTTTGTCTGTTGGGTGATTTTTTAACCAATAGAGGATGAAATTGGAGCCGATGAAGCCTGCTCCGCCTGTTACTAAAATATTCATTTATCTTTTTCCGCCCAATATTTAGTCGCATCAAAAAGACTTTCAAATGTTCCGGCATCACTCCAAAATCCGTTAAGCTCTGCCCAGAACATTTTTCCATCTTTTATATAAATATTATTTAGGTCTGTTACCTCAAGCTGACCTCTAGCAGATGGCTCAATTTGTCGTATATAATCAAAGACTTTACCATCATAAATATATACTCCAGTTACAGCCATATTGCTTTTAGGATCTTTTGGTTTTTCTTCAATTTCAATTATTTTTTTATTCTCATCAAAAGTTGCAACTCCAAATCTTTCTGGGTCCGGTACTTCTTTTAGAAAGAACATAGCGCCTTCTTTAAAATTTCTTACTTCCTCGCTTATATCAGCATCAGATGTATTATCACCTAGAATTACCGTAACCGGCCCGTTATCCGCGAAGCTTTCCGCAAGAGCAAGCGCATCTGCAATTCCCCCATCCGGCTTTTCCTGATATGCATATTCTAAGTGCTCAACTCCCAGTTCCGTTCCATTTTTAAGAATTCCAAGAAAGTGTCCAACATGAGGTCCTGAAGTTACAATTAAAATATCTTTTATGCCAGCCTTAACGAGAGTTTCGATAGGGTAATAAATCATCGGCTTGTTATAAACGGGGAGTAAATGTTTATTTGTAACGTGGGTTAAAGGATAAAGTCTAGTACCTAATCCTCCTGCTAAAATTACACCTTTCATAAATATTATTTAAACCTAAACCCTGAGCCTGCTCGCCTCGCTGCGAAGCGGGCCGAATGGGTTAAATTCCAAATCCTCCTTTAAAAATAAAGAAAGCTGCCGCAATCCCAAGAGACGCAATAAGAACATATTCTATCACAATTTTAGCTACTAAATCGTGATTTATCAAATGATGAATTACCCCAACTAAAACATAAGAAAATCCGAGGCCGACAACTATCATCATTTGCGCTTGTCTATCGGGAGACATGGCAAAAACTAATGATAGTCCGCCTAAAAGAACCGCCGATAAAAGAAAATAATAAACTATATGGCCTCTTATTTTCATACTATTAATCCTCCTCCAAGAATACCCAAGCATATTACAATCGCGAAAAGAAATATCACATGATCTAAATTATGCCCAACAAATCTAACAATCTTTTTTCTTTCAATAAGTACTAAATCAAGAAGTAATACTGAAATAAATCCTAAAAGTAAAACAATTACTACCTCTTCTGACCGTGACATTCCAGATCTTAATGAAACATTTGATACTTCAAATCCTAAGACCTTTCTGGAAGTTTTTTTTATTGAATTATTCTGCTTTGCAGAATTTTTGGCTACTGCCCCGTAATTTTTACTCCCGAATTCTTGAACAACTAAAAATGTTTGTTCTCCATTTAAAGTCCCGGACTTAACTGCAAATCCCACATCCTTAAAATTAGAAGAGAGAATATTTGCCCTGTGATTTGTACTTGCCATCCATGCATTTACTACGTCATTTGCACTATTAAATCCTCTTGCTAAATTTTCCCCCGCATAAACATAGTTATATCCTGACGCTTTTATAAAAACCCACGGTGTAGTTCCGTCAGGACTGTTATGAGCCCAGTAATTTTTCGCAAACATATCATCTGTTTTTTTACTTGCTGCATCTGCTAGTTGAGCATTATTTGATAAAGATTCCAAACCATTTTCCCCTCTTTTTTGATTAGTAAAATTTAAAAGTTCCTGGGTAGAAATATCTGCATAAGCTCTAATTTGAGAGGTAATTGGATTTATGCTCGAAGAAAAAAATAAAGAACTGAATATAAAAAGGGAGATTAAGAACAAAATCGCTTTCGGATGAAGAATATGAGCCCTATGATTATTCCTTGGATGGGGAAAGATTAGACAGTAAAAAAAATCCCGCATAAAGAAAGTATATCACGAGTATTTAGGAAGAGCTTGCTTGAGCTTTGTACCATTTACTTTTACATCAAGAGCAAATCCTAACGCATTTGCGATAGCCACACCAACTCTTGTTCCAGTAAATGATCCGGGGCCAGTATTAACTAAAATTTCATCTAAATCCTTCTTGTTAATATTATTCTTAATGAGTATTTTTTCGATTAAAAGTAGTGTGGCTTGTGTCCTTGGTTTTGCGGGCTCAATCATTTCGTCGGAGAGACTATCCGCCTCTAACTTTATGAGGGTCTTCGTATTATCAGTTGTATCAATTACAATTCTATTCATAAATCGATCTTTACAGCCCCCTGCCTGATAACTTTCCAGGGCTCCTGTGCACAATCGATCACAGTTGACGCTAAATTTTCTCCCTTTGTTTTTCCTTCTACTACTAAGTCTACAAGTTTTATGAGTTGTTTATCAAGTTCTTCAAATTTATAAGGCGTAGACTCTCCATGAAAATTTGCAGATGGACCAAGAATCGGAACACCAACACCCTCAACTATTTTCCTAGGAATTTCGTGATCCGGAATTCTAACTCCTAGATTTTCCCCGCCTCCCCTAACCAGCTCTGGAACTTTTGAAGTGTCACATTTTAAAACAATTGTTAAAGCTCCAGGCCAAAACTTATTCATTAATTTTTCAATCTTTGAGTCAAACGAAACAAGCTCTCTTACTCTTTCAATCGAATCAAATAAAACAGGTGTTGCTTGACTCAAGGGCCTTTTGCGAATTTCAAATAATCTTTTAACTGCTTTTTCATCATCAGTTCTACAACTTATTCCAAACGCAGTATCCGTTGGAAGAATAACAATTCCGCCTTCTCTTATTACTTCTATAGCCTCATCAATGTTATTCATAATCTTCTATGTTAATTTCTCTTTTATTTTCGTCTAAGTAAACAAAATTTATTCTGTAACCTTTTGCTGGAATAAAATCCGTTATTTTTTCTGCCCACTCTATAATAGTCACAGAATTTTCAGAAGTTATAAATTCTGAAATTCCAAGTTTTTCTAAATTCTCTTGACCTTCAATCCTATATAAATCAATGTGACTTAAGGTGTCAAACTTTTTAGAATCAACCTTGTGATTTCTAACTAAAACAAAAGTAGGAGATAAAATTCTATCTTTTATTCCTAGCCCTTTTGCAATTCCTTGAACAAAGGTCGTTTTCCCTGCGCCTAAATCCCCAGTTAGCATCACGACATCTCCATCTTCAAGTTTTTTAGCAAAATCTTCACCCAATTTAATTGTTTCAGAGTCACTATTTGTTAAATAATTTTTCATATATTTCCTCTATGTTTATATATTTTAAACTAAAAGCAACAATTCCCGCCAAAATTAATAAAATTCCTCCAAATATACTTATTGCTGGGATTTTTCTATCCGTTGCTCCCAATACATCAGTTTTACTAGAAACTTCCGGCGTAATAATTATATTTCTTATAGCCGTATAGTTGCTCGCCTTAAAAGCCTGAGCTATTTTATCAGAATTCTCTTTATTTGACGAAGCTCTAGTTGGAATTACAGAAATCGTGGAAGCATTTGATACAATTTTTGTTGGTGTTGGAGTCTTAGTGGGTGGATTTGTGGCTGTTTTTGGAGTTGGTGGAGTCTTTGTTGGGGTAGGAGTCTTTGAAGGAGTAGGAGTAGGTGGAGTAAAAATAGAGGACGAGTTATTAGAAGAGTTTTTTGACGGAGCTGTAAAAATTGTCCAGTTAGTTGCTCCATCCGAAGCTCTACCTGCTGACTGATTTATCTCTGGAGCAATCAGCCCTCCCTGATTTCCATAAGTTACTTGATCTACGATTGAATTATCAGAAATCTGAATAAGTTTTATAATGTCTCCGCCATTGTTTAATTTGTTTGCCCATTCGAAAACAATCAAACCAAGAGGCGCTAAATTTCCCGACAGATCTAATTTATTATTCTCAGTCGAATCTCTTATACGGTAATTTGAAAGATCAATCATGACAGAATCAGGATTGTAAATCTCTATCCAGTCGTCAGAGGTGCCTGAAGAAAATTCATTAATCACGGGAGCTGCAAATGCTATGGACGGAAATAAACAATATGCGATTAAACAGATAATAAAAATCTGCTTTTTCATTTAGTTTTAAGGTATATGCCAATAAAGACTTACTGTTCCATTCCTGTGATCCACAATTATCCCTTTTCCTAACGAACCGTTATAACTGCATTTAGCACTAGTAGCATATGCTTCCCCCGATTCCATTGCTCTAATGGGAGTACCAAATGGGTTTGCTATATCAATTCCTGTATGAGTTCCGAGAAAATAAACTTCCCCATACCAGGTGGTTACACTTCCGGGAAACCCTGGAACAGGTTGTTGATATGAAGAGTTTTCTAAATATGGTTTTGGATCCACTCTATTTCCTACAACTCTGTTATTCTCAACACGAGCGTTCGTATAAACTTCAAGATGCAAATGTGGACCAGTTGAACATCCGCTTGATCCAACTCCTGCAATTATATCGCCTTTATTTACGGAGCCAATTTTCGCATTAATATTTCCTAAAGCTATATTAATAGATACGGCATCTGCTTTAAGACGAGCTAAAAGCTCCTGGAATTTCGCTTCATCATTCTTGGTAACTGCAAGAAGCTGTTCTTTCCCTGCTTTCTCCGTATCAAGCTGTGCCTGATAATTTTCTAATTCTGCATTAAGTTGTACTATCTTTAACTTTTTTTCTTGAAATATATCTTTTTGATTTGCATAATCATTTCTTGCTTGAACTGTATCATAGATAAGTCTTTTATCATGAGCTTGAGCAATTCTTAAATAATTTGCTTTTTTAACAAAATCTTCTACATTTGAAGATGTCAGAAGCATCTGAAACCTTGAAGTACTTCCAACTATATAAGTTTCTTTTATTCTATTTATCAGAATCTCTGACAAACTATCCAGCGAATCCTCCAGTTTTACAATTTTTTTATCAGCTGTATCTATATCTAAAGTGAGATCTGAAATCTGAGCACGTGCCGAATCAATTTTAAGTTGTGTTAATTTTATTTGATTATCAATAACTCCAATTTGGGATGAAAGAGTTTTTTCTTCTCCCTGAAGTGCGGAAATTTTTGCTTGCGTCTCATCAATTTGTCTTAAGATTTCCGCCTGATTTTTAGATTGTCCAGAGGTAGGAGTAGGAGTAGCAGTTTGAGCAACTGCTGTGATTCTAAATATATAACCAAGTGCACTAAAAATAAAGATGGCTAAAATTAAGTATGGTAAGATCTTTCTGAATTTCATACTTTTCTAATTATACACGTAAAATAAAAGCTATTTTAAATATCTTAAAACTGCGAGGTAACTGGAGAATGCGCCAAGTATAATCGCTACAACAGCTTCAGCCGCTAAAAGTTCAAGTAAAAATATTGGAGAAATTGGAAGAACCGGAATCCCTTTTAGGAAAGATGAGAGATAAGGAGTTACATAAAAGAGTGCACCAATTGAAATTAACCAACCAATCAAAGCCCCTATCAAGCCGTAGAAAACTCCTTCTAAAATAAATGGCCATCTGATATACCAACTCCCAGCTCCGATCAAACGCATCGTTTCTATGTCTGATTTTTTCTGCGAAATTTTTATCCCAATTATAGTTACCATAATAAAGACTGAAACCATTGAAAGAATAACCACAACCGCAAGACCTATTTTCCTAAGAGCACTTGTCCAAGAGCTTAAAGTCGAAACCACATCTTTTTGAAATACTACCTCCTGAACGATCGTAGACTTTTTTAATGTCTCTGAAACCAGAGCAAGATCTTCAATATTATAAGTAGCAATCTCAAGTGAAGCCGGTAAAATTTCAGCAGTAACTAAGTCTAACAATAACGGGTCGTCCTTATTTTGTTCTTTATAAATTCTTAAAGCTTCTTCCTTTGAAATAAACTTCACCTCAGAAATCAGTCCGGATTCTTTCAGAGAATTCCCTAGCTCCTCGATATCAGTTTGTTTTGCTTCGTCTCTAAAAAATGCTGTCACTTGAGGTTTTGATTCAAAATAATCAACAATTCTGGTGGATCCAAAAATAATTAATGCAAATATTGAAAATGCTAAAAACGTAAGCATCATTACGAATATTGCCGCAACTGCTTGATATGGAGACCTTCTTATATTTCTCCAGGTTGTACTAAGTGCCTTCATAATTTGATTATACTCACTATGACCCTGAGCTCTTGTCCTGAGCTTGCCGAACGGATGCCGAACGGGTCATTTTAATGCCTCCTCAAAATCATCAGTCTTAACTTCCCTGTGGTTTTCATCTTTACTCTCAGCTTCAGAATCCTGCTTTACAGAATCTATTTCATCCCCAGAATGCTTCTTTGAAGACTCATTCTGCTTTGCAGAAGACTTATGACCTTTCTTATCATTTACCATTTCGCCTTTATTTAATTCAATAACTCTTTTATTTAATTTTTTTATAATCTCATGATTGTGAGTTGCCATCACTACAGTGGTTCCTTTTTCATTAATGTCAGATAGAAGTTTTACGATTTCCCAGGAAGTTACATCATCTAGATTTCCCGTTGGTTCATCAGCTAATAAAATGTCTGGAGAAAGAATCAGTGCGCGAGCAATCGCGGCTCTTTGAAGCTCTCCTCCTGAAAGCTGAACTGGAAATTTATCTTTATGTTCTAAAATACCGACCTGGTTTAAGATTTCCATGGCCCGGCTTACAGCATCTTTTTTCTTTGTTCCGATTACTTCAAGGGGAAGAGTGGTGTTTTCAAGAATCGTTCTATCATTAAGGAGTTTTAAGTCTTGGAAGATTACACCAATTTTCTTTCTAAGTTCAGGAACTTTTCTACCAGGAAGCTTTACAACATCCCAGCTATTTACGACAACTTTTCCCTGGCTTGGAAGCATTTCTCGAATTAAAAGTCTAAATATAGTGGTTTTCCCAGATCCTGTAGGGCCGATTAAAAAAACAAATTCACCTTTATCAACTGAGAAGGTAATATCTGAAATTGCAAAAACACCTGTACCAAATTTTTTTGAAACATTTTCAAGGCTAATCATCTTATATTAGAAACTGGTGAGGACTATTTAAAGAACTTCTACTCTTCCAACATCCATTAACCAGCCTGCATATTGGGCTTTTTGAGTCTGCCCCCACACTTTAATTTTTTTACCTTTTACAAGTGATAAATCGACAGAAGATGATGTGAGGTAAACATATTGACTTTCTCCTCCTGGGCGCTCTAAATGATACTGACCTTCTCCTTCAATACCGCCCTCTTTTAAGACTCCTTCTGCCATGTCTTTAAAAGTCGTTGTATCATTGGATCCCATGGCCGTTCCTTTTGTAACTTGGGATGAATCAGTTATCTCTTTAGTTGGCTCAAGATTTGTAGCTGTACCTTTGGCAATTAAGAATCCACTTCCACCACCTAAAAGGACCATAACAACCACAACTATTCCAATCATTATTACGGGGGATTTTGTTGATTTTGAGTCAAATTGCTGCACTAATTCTTCCTCTGTTTTCTTATCTTTTTCCATAAGATTAAGTTTCTGGACAACTCTAAGTAAAACATATTTGAGCTTTTTAATCAACCCTAAATAGCTAATTGCAGATGGCTAATAGCTAATGGTTAATTTCGTCAATTCGCAGATTTGTGCATGAAAAGTTTAATGAGCGCATCAGGGGGATTCCTCACAAACTTGTTGAGGAGGGGGTGAAATCACCCGATAAGCGAATTAAATCTTTGAAAGCATAAATCAAGACTTGACGAGAGCTTTTGGTTCTTTTCTCGGAGAAAAGAACAGAACAAGTTAACATCTATTGTGTCCTTAACTCAGCCTCGATAAATTTATCAATATTTCCGTCTAACACTCCCTGCGTGTCACTTGTTTCGTATTCAGTTCTTAGATCTTTTACCATTTTGTATGGGTGGAGAACATATGAGCGGATTTGATTTCCCCAGCCCGGAGTTTTATATCCTCCCCGAAGCGTTGCCTCCTGTTTTTTTCTTTCTTCTTCCTGCAAAAACCATAGTTTTCCAACCAATAGCTTCATCGCATATTCTCTATTTTTGCCCTGATATCTTTCAGAGTGCGCTGTAACAACTAATCCCGAGGGCTTGTGCCTAAGCCTAACCGCTGTCGAAACTTTATTTACGTTTTGCCCACCATGTCCACCTGATCTATAAAAATCCCACTCCACATCTTCTTCTTTTATTTGAATCGCTCCCGCGTCTTC
>CAYILI010000007.1:0-24468 GCA_964364105.1 uncultured Gammaproteobacteria bacterium
TGATGGCGTAGAAGATGCTTATGCTTTTGAAGCAGGAAGAGAGCTCCGAGTAATTATAAATCCAGGAAAACTCAGCGACGCTGAAACCACGCTTATAGCAGACAAAATTAGAGAAGAAGTGAGTAGATCTCTTGCAATCCCTGGAGAAGTAAAAGTAACTGCAATAAGAGAATTCCGCGCAGTCTCCGGAAATGAATAGTTTCTGTTCTTTTCTCCGAGAAAAGAACCAAAAGCTCCCATCAAAGTCTTGATTTGTGCTTTCTAAGGTTTAATTCGTTTATCGGGTGATTTCACCCCCTCCTCGATTCCGATTGAATCAGAACGAGGAATCCCCCTGATGCACTCATTAAACTTTTCATGCACAAATCTGCGAATTGACGACTAAATGTGGAATTTGAACAACTTTTTGTGTACTTGACAGCATCTTCGTTTGCACTGTATTGTTAGTCTAATCGGTCATTATTCAGAAACATTTTTGAATATATAAAGGTAGGTGATTATTAATGACAAAAAAAGACTTAATAGTAGTAGTTGCTAAAAAAGCAAATCTTACAAATAAAGCTGCAGGAGATTCAGTGACTGCGATGTTAAATGGGATTAGAGATTCCTTAAAAAGAGGAGAAAAGGTAGTGATTACTGGTTTTGGTACATTCAGTATTAGGAATAGATCAGAGCGTCCGGGAAGAAATCCAAAAACAGGAGAAAAAATTACACTTCCTGCTCGTCGTGCACCAGGATTTACTCCGGGGAAAACTCTTAAAAAAGCAGTTAAATAAAAATAGTATTCTTGTTATAATTGCTTAACCCTTTAATGAGAAAAATTAGGTTTTTTTTGTTCTCCCTTTTAATTCTTTCTTGTTTGTTTTCTTCTAAAGCATTTGCAAAAGAGAACAGCCGTTTTATTACAATTGTTAATCCAGTAAGAATTGCTCCTTACACGACGAATTCTTCTGAGAGCATCGAATCTGAATATTTTGAAATTAAAAATAAAAACTTCCCTGCGACATGGCTTTTAACTTTTGATGTTTTAAATAATAAAAATTCTGTGAGGTCTATTAAAAAATTTGACGAAAATCAAGAGCTTGGGATTTTTATGGAAATTTCATCTCAATCTGCGAAAGCCAGTGGAGTTAAATATAATCAGTCTGATTCATGGCATAGATCAAATAGCCTTTTTCTTACAGGTTATTCTCAGAAAGATAGAAGGAAATTAATTGACGGGGTTTTTAGAAAATTTAAAGAAAATTTTGGTTATTACCCATCATCAGTTGGAGCATGGTGGATTGATTCATACTCATTAAAATACATGGCTGAAAAATATAAAGTAACAGCTAACCTTAACGTGGCAGATCAATTAGGAACAGACGGGTACACTGTGCAAGGCACATATTATTCTTCCCCATATTATCCGTCTAGGCATAATGCTTCGTTTCCCGCATCGAACGCAGAAAATAAGCTAGACTTGGTGACATTACGATGGGCTTCAAGAGATCCACTAAATGGTTATAGGAGTCCGGATGATCGAGAGGTAACGAGATTTAGTACCCAAGATTATTTTACAATTGGACTTAACCAAAATTATTTTGAGTCTCTACTTCGTAAATATACGGAAAATGATTTTAGTCAAATTACGATTGGACTTGAGGGAGATTTTTCAAAAGAAACATACTCTAAAGATTTTAGAACGCAGTTGGGAGCCGCAGAGAAACTTTTCCAAGAGGAAAGAATCCGTTTTTCTACAATGGGAGAATTTTCCAACGCATATAGAAAAAAGTATCCAAATTATTCACCAGATTTAATCATTGAATCAAGTGATTTATTAGGAGGAAATGAAAAAATAATCTGGTTCCAGAATCCAAACTATCGAATTGGAATTATTTATAATCAAAATTCTCACGAGACAAAAATTGTTGATTTAAGATCTTATTTTAAAGATTTTTATGAGCCGTTTTATGCATCCCCTTCCAATCAATACGATTTAAACATAATTGTTCCTGCGTTAATTGACTCAAGATTAAACAAAGATTCATTTATAAAATTAAATACCGGGAGTTTTCTTGAGGTTAGCGAAATAAACGGAGAAAAAGTATTAAAATTTGAAAACGGAAATGTTTCTTTTAAAGAAAAAGAAATAAATTTAGGAAATATTAAATATGAGCTCGGGGAGAAAATTGACAGAGACTTACTTAAAATTGAAGGGGCAAGTATTGTTCTCTCAGATAAATATTTATATTCTGAAAATGGATTAATTTTTAAAGAGTTTAATCCTAAAATTCCATTTGCATTACGATCCAGAATTTCAGCGCCAATCATATATTTGGCTATCTTTATTGCTGTGATTATTTTATTATTGCTATTTGCGATTTTTTATTTTGTAAATAAAAAATATGTATTTATTTTAATTGCGCTTTTGTTAATTTATCCAATTTATAGATTCCTTAATCCTATTTACGTAAGTCAATCAGAAATAGACGCACTTTTAGTGTTGAAAAATCTAGACTCTGGGAAAGTTTTAGTCTACGACAAAGATTGTCTTAAGTGCAATTTTACAAGTAAATATAAGCCAGCAGCTATGGAAGGAAGAAAAGAGTATGTTAAGAAAATAAGCGAAAAAGAAGTCATTCAAAGTTTAGATTTTGTTTTAGCACCAAATCCGGATGATGCAAAAAAAATATTGAATGATGCAAATATAAAATATATTTATCTTTCGAGATATGATAATTATTTTGAAGCTTTGTCTTTTAATCCAAGTGATTTAGGAGTTACGAAGATTTATGAGAATGGTAATGCTGTTATATATAAAGTTAATTAAAATGCCGGGAAGGTAGTAAGCCAGATTCTGTTTTAATCCTTCGATTGCTCTCAGGATAAATCTGCAATCTTTCTCATTGTGATGTTTAAAGTCACTATGCCCCGATTTAATCGGAGTGCCCTATTTTTGATACTCGCCTTAAAAAAGCTCAAACGCATCGGTCATAGGTTGCAGCAGGTAGGATTGCCTTTACCCTAAAAATCTCGAAAGATTTTTAGGACGTTTCACTCTTTAGCCATAATCTTACGACTTTAGGTTAAAGCTCGTCTCTGTGGCTCTCCCTTTAGGTAAACTCCCAAAGAGTGTTTGAAATATTTCTAAATCAAACCACTAGCGCTTGCGCGTCGAAACTTACGTTTCGTCCCCGTTTTAAGGTCTGTCTGGACTTTCCTCTACGTTCATGTAACTGAACGTAGTAGCAGATCTTCTTCCCGGCAAACGAATTATACCATATCAGCTTATAGTATTGCAAAGCCACGTTCAGCTTCGTTAACGTTGCTAGCGACGTTCAGTTTGCATGAACGTTGCAAAGCATTTTGTATTCACAGTTAACGCAAAGTACGCTCTTAGAACATTTAAATTCGCTTTTCTCAATCTCTTGAATCTTTTTTATTAAGTCATCCTCAAGTTTTTCTAAATCTTTTGAATTAAAGTTCATAGATTTTTTTGTGTTTCCTTCTAGGAAATGAAGAGTAAGAGTTATATCTTCTGCATTTTTGTTTAAGACATCATCTTTAATTCTGCTTGCTGCCAGAGCATATATTGCAAGCTGAAGTTTATGTGCTTCCGAAGCCTTTGGATTGTCTCCGCCAGTTTTATAGTCTATTATTTCTATGCCCTGCCTGCCGGCAGGCAGGCTTTTTCCTTTCGGATCAATTCTGTCAATTTTTCCAAAAACTTTAACCCCATTTTTTAAAGTAAAATTAAATGGATACTCAAGTCTTAGTGGAATTATATGATTTTTTATTTCAGATTTGTAAAAATCGCTTAAATTTTTCTTCGCTACAATTAGCCTTTCTTCTTCATGTTTTTTATTTAAGTATCCCTCACTGTCCCATTCTTCTGTGAGAATTTTTTGAAGAATACTTTCTTTTGGAAATTCATTTGTTTCTTGAACTATTTTATAAAAGTTTTGAAGAGTTTTATGAATTGTTATTCCAAAGCTTTGGGCTGATGTAGCGGGAGTTGGAATATTAAAAATTACTCTTGCTTTATAATGAAGCGGGCAAATATCAAACATTTGAAGATTTGAAAATGTAATATAACTTACTTTGAAATCATTTTTTGGCTCAATTACTTCTTCTTTATCTTCGTACGAAGAAAGAACTTCAGTTAAGGATAATTGTTTTACACTTTTCTTTGGTTCTCCATTTTTTTCAATTTCAGGAAGTGCCTCAAAAATAAACGGAGAAATTTTCTTTATTCTTTTTCCAGTTCCATAAAAATCTGCAGCTGTAAAAATTAATCTTTCCCGGGCGCGTGTCATCCCCACATAGAAAAGTCTTCTTTCTTCTTCCAAGTGAAAATCAGTTTCCGTCGCCAACTTTTCTTTTATGAGCTCAGGAGGAAGAGGGATTTTTTCAGATCTCTCTCTGCTAGGAAATCTATCAGAGACAAGATTTACTAAAAAAACCACATCAAATTCAAGTCCTTTTGAAGAGTGAACTGTCAAAATATTCACTGCATTTCTGTCTTTTATATCTACATCAGCTGCTGTAGGGTTATCACCGATTTGAAGCATGAGAGTGAGCCATTCGGTTAGAGTAAAAATATTTGCGTCCGATCTTTCTGTTTCAAAATTTTTAACTCTATCAAAAAATTTTGCAATGTTTTGAACTTTTCTTTCATCTTTTACGGAATCTGTTTTATTAAGAGTTTGATAAAGGCCTGAGTCAATTAGAAAATCATAAAGAATTTGTCCTGCTTGTTCTTTTTTACTTTTCTCTAAGTGTGATACTGCCATTTTTCTAAAATTAGCTAATTTTTCTTTTGTTTCATCTTTCAGAAAACTTTGGTCAAGAATTTCTAGGGTTTCAAAAAGTGTTAAGTTTTTCTTTTTTGCAAAATTTAATAAGTAATTTAACTGCACATATGGAATTTGAAAAATATTCATCGATAAAACTCTAAATAAAGAAATAGAATCTGAAAGATTCGTTAAGAAAATTAAATAAGCTATTAAATCTTTTATCTCTTCTTGCTGGAATAAATATCCAGGCCCTAGAAACTGATAGGGAATTTTATGTCTTCCAAGTGCTGAGGTAATAAGCTGTGCATGATTATTCGCTCTGACTAAAATCGCGATATCTTTATATTCATATTTTTTAGTTAGCTCTGTAATTTTTTTTGCAATTTCATCTGCTTCATCTTCTGATCTTTGTTCATAAATAAGTTCTATTTCTTGATCCTTTGCGCTAGAGTGAGAGATTAATTTTTTATTTATACCTTCTACTATTTCAAGTCTGTTTGGATTATTATTTTGAATCAAGCCATAACTTGCATCTAAAATTATCTGAGTAGATCTATAATTTTTTATAAGAGTTATTATTTTAGCATTTGGAAAACTTTTTTTAAACTGTAAAACATTTGATACGGCTGCTCCTCTAAATCTGTAAATTGATTGATCATCATCTGCAACAACAGTTATATTTTTGTCATCTCCAGCTAAGAGAATTGCCAATTCATTTTGAGCATAATTAGTGTCTTGAAATTCATCAACCATTATAAAATCAAATTGGTCTTGATATCTTTTTAAAACATTTTTTCTTTCCCTAAATAATTTAAGAGAGTTAGAAATAAGGTCCGAAAAATCCATATAAGAATTTTTTATTTTTAAGTCTTCATAGTTTTTATATGCGGTTGCAAGTTCTAAGTATTGATTTTTTTCATCCGTGTTTTTATTTGATTTTGCCCATTTAATATAATCAGCGGGAGTTATATCTTCATCTTTAAGTCTAGAAAAATGTGTTAATAATCCATCAAGAAATTTTGTTGGATTTCCCAGTGGACGAAATAGTTCTAATCCTAAATCAAAAATATTTTTCTGCATGAGAAGAATTGCTTCCGATTCTGATATGAGTTTGTAATTAGGATCAAGCCCGATGTGATGCGCTTCATCTCTAAGTATTCGATCGCAGAAAGAATGGAAGGTATTTATCCAGAGATTGGTATAACCATACGGTAAAAGCTTATCTACTCTCTCCTGCATTTCGAATGCCGCTTTTTCTGTAAAAGTTAATGCAAGAATAGAGGAAGGTAAGATTTTTTCATTAGTAATAAGATGATTGATTCTTTCTGTTACAACTGTAGTTTTTCCAGTACCTGCCCCGGCAATTATTAAAAGTGGTCCTTTGCCATGTTTTATCGCGTCAATTTGTTCTTTATTGAGTTTTTTGTCTGCCATAAGCGTCGGAAGTGTTATTAACTCTAGCATAAGTTATTGGTATAATCAACGTAAATTAAGATGAATAAAGCACAAAAATTTGAATTAGAATTTATTAAAAAAGAAAAAGTTTCTAATGATACTTATTCATTTTATTTCAGTAGAAAAGGACTCAGATTTAATTTTTTGCCAGGACAATATTTGAAAATATTTTTAGATATAGAAAATTCAGATGATCGTGGAACATCAAGATATTTTACTATTTCCTCAAGTCCAACTGAAAAAGATTTCTTAACTATCACAACTAGAGTTATAAAAAGTTCATTTAAGCTAAAATTAAATAATTTAAACCCAGGAGACAAAATTAAAGCATTTGGTCCAATTGGATATTTTGATTTTGACGCAAAAAGCACTAAAGAGCAGATTTTTTTAGCTGGAGGGATTGGAATGACACCTGCGTATTCTATTTTAAAATTTGTTCATTCTAAAAAAGCAAAAACAAAAATACTTCTAATTGTTTCTTTCTCAAAACTTTCAGAAATAATTTTCTTTAAAGAATTAAAAGAAATTGAATCAAGAAACCAAAATATAAAAATAATTTATACTTTAACAAAAGAAGATAAAAAAATAGAAGGATTTGAAAAAGGACATATTAGTGAAAACTTAATAAAAAAACATTCTTTAAATTTTAAAAATGCAAAGTATTTTTTGGTAGGATCAGAATCATTTGAATTTAAGATGTTTGACTTAATTACAAAAATGGGAATTAAAGAAGAAAATATATTTAAAGAAAATTTCCCTGGTTATTAATCAATTAGTTTTTTCTCGACCTCGAAATCTAATTGTCTTGTAGTCTCAAGTTTTTTCCCAATTTTTTGAAAGGTTGAAATCACATTATTAAATTGAGTTGAGGAATTTCCAATGTGTCTTCCCAATACCCCTAAATTTTCATCAACTTTTTCATAGTCCACTTTAAGTGCTCTTAACATTGCAAAAACTTCCCTACTTCTTGATTCAATTTTCTTACCCTCAAAAGAAAGTAAAATTACCTGAAGATGCGCGTATAGAGTCGTAGGAGAAACTGCGTAGACACGCATTCTTCTCGCATAATCTAAAAGGCTTGCATCGTTTGCGATTTCGTAATATACGGGTTCACTTGGAATATACATTAAGCAAAAATCCATCGTTCCTTCTTCAGGTAAAATATATTTTTTAGAAATTGAATCAATATGTTTTTTAACATCTCTAATGAACTCCTTTTTATATGAATCTTTTTCTGTAACATTTTCGGCTTTGCTCATTTTCTGAAAATTTTCCATTGGAAACTTAGAATCAATTGGCAGAATTCCAGCATCTGTTTTTATGGCGGCATCTACTTTTTCTCCGCTTCTAAATTGGTATTGAAGATTGAAGCTATTTTTTGGAAATGTCTGAGAAATTAAATCTTTTAAAACTTCTTCTCCAATATTTCCCCTGAGTTTTGGGCTCTTTAAGAATTCTTGAAGTTCTCGCATGCTTCTTCCGATTTCTGACATTTGTCCAACCTCCCGACTCACGTCTCTGATTACTTCGGCGGCTTTTGTTAGCCTATCGTTAATTTGTTTATTATTTTCCTGAAGAGTCTGTGTCATTTCTAAAGAAGTATTCCTCATTGATTGATTTAAGGTTTTATTTGTCTCATCGATTGATACCTGCATGCTCTTAAGCCATTCAGTTAAAGCTTTATCAGATGTTGGCGCTTGACTCTTTTTAGAAAGGAGATAGTAGAGGATTGAAAAACCAGAAATGATTGCGACCAGAATTATGAGCAGTTCTTGGGACATAGGTGATATTTTACCACTAAAAGTAAAGAGATGGGTCTGCATTTACTTTTTGCCACGAAATTTGCTTACCAGTAAAGAAAGCAGCTGAGGCTATCATGGCCCCGTTATCAGTGCATAGATTTCTCGGAGGAACAAAAAGTTTGATTAGGGATTGGTCTTTATCTATTGAGGACTGGAGTCTCTCGCGAAGTTTTTGGTTTGCGGCTACTCCACCACCTACTAAAATTGATTTTACTTTATATTTCTTAGCAGCTTTCATGGTTTTAGATACTAAAACGGAAACAATTGCTTCTTCAAGAGATGCACAAAGATCATTTAATTTTTGCTCCTGAGATTCACTAAATGCTTTATCTTTAGTAATTTGTTCCCAGCTAATTTGAGCATTGCTAGTTCTAAGAATAGGGAAGTGTAGTTGTGTTTCTCTTAGAAATGCTGCTTTAAGTCCTGAAAAGGAAAATTCAAAATCTCGACTTCCAATCATAGGTCTTGGAAATTGAAATGCCTTCGGATTTCCTTTTTTCGCAAGCTCTGCTATTTTTGGTCCTCCCGGATAAGGAAAACCAAGAAGACGTGCGCATTTATCAAAACATTCTCCAGCTGCATCATCTCTAGTCCCTCCAAGCCATTCAATACTGCCATGCTGTTTGATTAGAACTAAATCTGTGTGGCCACCAGAGACTATGAGGCCGATTGCTGGAAAGTCTATGCTTTTGTCATTGCGGACTTGATCCGCAATCTTTTTTTGTTGAGGCTTGGATCCTGAAACAAGTTCAGGATGACTCGAGATCCAATTTGCATAGATGTGGCCAATTAAGTGATTTACTGGAATTAATGGAATATCGTATGCAAAAGAAATTGCTTTTACGCTTTCAACACCTATCAAAAGAGATCCGATGAGCCCTGGTCCATAAGTTACAGCAATTTTATCAATATCTTTAAGTTCTAGATTTGCGTCCGTTAGCGCTTTTTTAATAACAGGAATAGTAAATTTTACTTGTTCGCGAGCTGCGGTTTCAGGAATTATTCCTCCGGTTTCAGAGTGCATAGGAAGAGATGAAGAAATAACGTTTGATAATAGAGTTACTTTTTTAGAGTTTTTTGTGGCCTTTATGATTGCTGCGCTTGTCTCATCGCAGCTGGTTTCGATGCCTAAAATGAGCATATTTTAGAGGGAGCCAGTTTTAATAATTGTGCCTTTTTTAATGTTATATTTCTTAGCAAGTCCGCCGTTTATTTCTAGAACCTTATTTGATTCTGAATCTGGCTGGTATATTTCAAGATTTGCTTCACTTGTTCCAGGCTTTGCATTTTCAATTACAGTTGTAACTTTATCTCCATTTATATAAATAATATCAATTGGATAATCCATATTTTTCATCCAGAATGAATAAAAGTCTGGTTTATCGAAAATAAAAAGCATTCCCTGATTTTCTGAGAGTTTTTCAGTATTTGAAAGACCAGTCTGTCTTTCTTTTTCAGTTTTTGCGATGCTTACATTAAATATCTTATCGTTAACAGTTACTTGTGTTGCTTTTTTACTCATAACAAAAGTTATGATTAAAAGTCCTATAAAAAGGACAACTGCTGCTCCAATTAAAAGTCTTATGTTTTCTTTTATAAATCCAAATAAATTCATACTAACCTCTTATTTCGTTTATTAGAGCTGTTGTAGATCTGTTATCTATTTTTTTAATAACTACTTTAAGCTGTGATCCTATTGATTCGCATTGTTTTTTCCTTTTATCCGTTTGCGAATCTCCTTCTGTTATAGCTATAACTTCAGGCCTAATTTGAATCATTATTCTATCATATTCTTCATCAGTTGTCACGCCTACAAGCGGAATTATATAATCAACATCACTAATTGCAGAAACTACTATCTGTCTATTTTTTTGAGAATTTATAGGTCGCTTATCGCCTTTTCTTTTCTTAATACTCTCGTCGCTTTCTAAAAGTAGAACTAATGTGTCTCCTTCTCTTTTTGCAGCTTCTAGAAATAAAATATGTCCTGGATGAATAATGTCAAAGCATCCACCAACCAAAACAATTTTTTTGTTTTCAGCTTTTAGTTTGAGGACAGTTTCGGAAATATCCTTAAATTCTATAATTTTTCCTGCCATTATTCTTTAGTTCCTCTTAAATATACTGCTTGCCAAGGTCTGTAGTTAGAGTTAAAAGTATCGCTTGATATTACCTTTCCATTTTTTGCTACAGTTCTTGTAAATGTTGTTCTTGCTCCTGCAGCTGCAAAATCAACCTGTTTGACAGTTCCTTTTGGAAGATTTGGATCATCTTCGTATTTTGGTTCAGGTGCTGGGGATTGGGAGATAATCACAGGAGTAGAAATTTCTGAAACTCTTCCATCATTTGTGCCATAAAGCATGAATGTTAGTCGCTGTTCTGCGTTATCAATTACAGTCTGAACAAGTATATGATGACCAGTATCATTTTTAAATTTCAAGTCAATGTTTGGTGTATAAATTGCAGCATCAATTCCAGGCGCTGAATCTTGTTCATAATAACTTACTCTATATGCATGCTGATTTCTTTCAGTAATTGGAACCCCCGCATTTAAAAGCGCTCTAAAGAAAGTGGTAGAGACCTGGCATACTCCTCCACCGTCTCCAAGAACAGTTCTTCCGTTTTGAATAACGTAAGCCTGCTTGTATCCGGTTAGTGAAGAAACATCGCCAATCGTATTGTTAAAAGAAAAAATTTCACCAGGCGGAATTAGAACTCCGTTAAGACGAGTTGCTGCAAGATTTATATTATAAATTCTGTTTTCAATAGAACCCTTAAAGGTAGAAGTTCCGCTTCCGATAAGTTCTCTTATTCCCATTTCATTAACTTTGTCTGTTGTAAGATTTGGTTTTAATATTTTTACGGGAATAGGAATAGTAACTATCTTTTGAGAATTGTAATTTGAGATTATTTTTGCTTTTGAAATAATTTGTTTATCTAATTCTTCTTTGTTAACTTCCTGTCCATCACTGGAAGCTTTGAACTGCGTAACTCTTCCATTTTCAAAATTAAAAACAGCCTCTACGGGTTTTTCATTAATCTCTGTAATAAGCGGATTTAATTTTTCATAAAGTTTTTCGTTGGAGAATTTATATGAAGACGATAAATCGATACCTAAAGTATAAGCTTGAAAAATTAAGCTGAGATTCGTAATAGGATCTTTAGATCTACCTACGCTAAGCGCTTGTGCGGTCAATAGATCCCCGTTATATCCGAATTCTATCTCTTGTGCAGAAACTGTTGCGGATTTGTCTTTATAGCTAAAAATAAATGTAGCATCAGATGTTTCATTATTTTTTTGAATGAAATAATTTTTTACGTCACTTTCTTCCCTATTACTAAAATCTACCCCATCAACTCTAACTCCCGGATAAATTTTATCCTTGTAGTATTGCTGGAATGCGATATATGAAAAACTGGAAATTAAAAAAAGTGCAATTATGGCTCCAGTTGAAAACCAAAAAGTAATTCTGCTTGCTCTTTTAATATGTTTTTTTTCTATTTTTTTGATCTTTTTTAAAGAAGGATTCATTGTGTGAAAGCAATTGATATTATACTATATATGTATGCCAGAAGGAACGATTTTTCAGGATGGAGTACCCGCTACGCAAAATAGTATTGATACTCCAGCAGTTCAAGTATCTTATGTAAATCCAAATAATTCTAATAAAGAAGAAAAACCATCTGGATTTCATCCGAAGAAATTAATAAAGATAGGTATTTTCTTATTTATTTTACTAACAATAATATTTGTAGTTTTGTCTTTAATTTTGCCTCGACTGAAATCAGAAGACGAAAATGTAACAGTAACTTACTGGAGTGTTAAGGAAGAAGCTGAGATTCTTGAACCAATTATAAAAGACTTCGAAGCCAAAAATCCAAATATAAATATTGAATATTCTAAGCAGGATCTAAATGATTATCGGGAGAAACTTTCAACAAGAATAAAGTCGGGAAATGGACCGGATATTTTTAAATATCATAATACCTGGTATCCAATGATTAGAGAAGATTTATCGCCACTTCCTCAAGAAACAATCGATAGAAATAAGTTTAATGAAAGCTTTTATGATGTCACTCAAAAAGACTTAATAAAAAATGGAGCAATTTATGGAATTCCCACAGAAACAGATACGCTAGCTCTCTATGTTAATAATTCTTTGTTTGAAGAAGCAAGCGCAACGCCCCCAGCAACTTGGCAGGATTTTATAGATGTTTCTGAAAAACTTACGAAAAGAGATGAATCGGGAAGAATTACCGTAGCGGGAGCTGCAATTGGAACATATGATAATATAAATCATGCGCCGGATATTGTCTCACTGCTATTTGCTCAGAACGGGGTAGACTTTAATAATATTTCTGATTATCCTGAAAAAATATCAGATGCGTTAGAGTTTTATACAACGTTTGCATTAACTGAAAATGCCGTTTGGAATTCTACGTTAGATCCATCTCTTAGTGCATTTTCACAAGGAAAACTTGCGATGTATTTTGGATACTATTGGGACTATTTTGAAATCAAAGCTCAGAATCCTAATATGGACTTTAAAATTTATCCAGTCCCTCAGCTTTTAACAGAAAGCCGGAAAAATATTGCCAGTTATTGGGTAGATGGAGTGTCTGCGCAAAGTAAAAATCAAAAAGAAGCACTTAAGTTTATTCAGTTTCTAGCAAGTGAGGAGACACAAAGAAAAATTTATCAGGAGCAACTTAAAGCAAGAGGACTTGGTCAGCCAAATGGAATTAAGAGTTTAGCGAGTGAGCTCCAGGGGACTGAAAGTTTTGTTTTTGTAGATCAATCAAAAACAGCAGGCTCATCTCCGTTTGTTGATGGTACATTAGATAACGGGCTGAATGATAAATCAAATATTATTTTAAGAGATGCTGTAAATGGAATTTTAGATAATACAAATCCTGATTCAGCCGCAGACAATATAATCGAAGGATATTTGGAATTAGAGTCTAGTTTTGCTCCCCAGCCTACAGTTAAAGAATAATATTGGTTTATGTTTCCTAGAACTCTAGGACATTGACAAAGGTTTTAATTTGGTTTATCATCGTCCAGAACTTATTTCCCCCAATGACATTTTGGAGGGATTTTTATTATGGATAGTAAAAAAATTTATCTTACAAAAGAAGGGCTTGAAGAGTTAAGAAGTGAATACGAAGAGCTCACGAAAGTTAAAAGACCAGAAGTCTTAAGTAGAGTTTCCCAGGCGAGAAACATGGGAGATCTATCAGAAAATGCTGAGTACACTGTAGCGCGTGAAGAGCTTTCCTTTATAGATGGAAGAATTGAGGAGTTAGAAGAACTTTTAAAACAAGTTGTAATTATTAGCAATAATCACTCAAGTACTATAAAATTAGGATCTACCGTGAAAGTAAATACAAAGTCAGGTAAAGAAACATTTACTGTTGTTGGAGAATGGGAAGCAGATCCTAAGGAAAGTAAAATTTCACATGAGTCTCCTCTAGGAAAAGCGTTATTGGGTAAAAAAGTAGGAGACAAGGTAGAGGTAGAAGCTCCAGCTGGAAAAATAATTTACACTATAGAAGCAATTAATTAAAGTTATGGTGAATGATCTGATGCTTGCAGTTCTTAAAAAAACAAAAGCATTAAGTGTTTCTCTAAAGCATCTCCTCGTCTCTTCTAAGCCACGACAAGAAACTTTTAGGAAAATTAATATTATTTATTAACCATGGATGTTTTTTATAAAGAACTGGAAGAAGTAGTAAAATCCGGTGCTACACCTAAGCTAATTGAATCAGGTCAAGGTGCATATTTAACCATTGGCGGAATCAAGAAATTAAATTTTTGCTCAAGTCACTATTTGGGTCTTGCAGAAGACCCCAGAATTAAAGATGCAGTAATTGAAGCTGTCAAAAAATATGGAGTTGGAACTGGATATAGAACACTTGCCGGTACTCACGTTTTACATTTAGAGCTTGAAGATGCAATCGCCAGGTTTAAAGGGACTGAAGCAGCTTTAACTTTTTCTAGCGCATATTTAGCAAATGCTGCTGCAGTTCAAACTATCATAGGAAAAGAAGATGTTGTGATTTCGGACGAGTTAAATCATGCTTCAATTATTGATGCAGTAAGACTAAGTGGCGCAAAAAACAAATTTATTTATAAACATTGTGACGTTAAAGATTTAGAAGAAAAACTTAAAGAAGCATCTGCGCTTAGAAAAACTCCGAGAAGTGATGGAAAATCTCCGTTAATTTTAATTATTACAGACGGAGTATTTTCAATGGATGGAGATCTCGCGCCACTACCTGAAATTGTCCGGCTGGCAAAAGAATACAACGCATTAACTATGGTAGATGATGCGCATGGAGAGGGAGTAATGGGAAAGGGAGGACGTGGGGTTGTAGATCATTTTAACTTAGTCGGACAGATTGACATAGAAGTCGGAAGTCTTTCTAAAGCTTTTTCTTCTCTTGGAGGTTTTATTGCAGGAAGCAATACATTGATTAGTTTTTATAAATTAAAAGCTAGGCAAAGACTGTTTTCAATTGCTCTTTCAATTCCTGATGCAGCAGCAGCACTTGAGGGAATAAAAATTCTTCAAAATTCTGGAGAATTAGTTAATAAGCTTTGGGATAATGTAAATTATCTTCGCGCGCAGTTTAAGAAATTAGGGTTTGATACTGGAAATACCGAAACCCCAATTACACCTGTAATGATAGGAGAGGAAGATAAAGCTAAGGAGTTTTCAGCAAAACTATTTGAGTTAGATGTTTTTGCTACTCCGATTGTTTTCCCCATGGTTGGAAAAGGGAAAGCAAGAATTAGAGTTATCCCATCAGCTGCGCATTCTCGAGAAGATCTGGATAAGGGGATAGAGGCATTTAAAAAAGTTAAAGAGGAATTAGGATTATGAAAAAAATATTAGTTACTGGTGCATTTGGTTTAATAGGAACTGAGCTTGTTTTAGCTTTACAGGAAAAATATGGTAAAGAAAATGTTATTGCAGCTGCGCACTCTAAAGTTCCAGATAGCTTTGATGGCATTTTAGAAAAAGCTGATGTTACAAAAAAAGATGAATTGATTAGCTTAGTAAAAAAACATGATATTGGGACTATCTATCATCTTGCAGGAATTCTTTCAGTTGGGAGTGAGAAAGATCCTGCTCTAGCCTGGGAGGTAAATTTAGATGGATTGAAAAACGTTTTAGATGTCGCAACTAAGGAAAAATTAAAGATTTTTTGGCCAAGTTCAATTGCTGCATTTGGTCCTACTACTCCAAAGGAAAATACTCCACAGCATACGGTTTTAGAACCAACAACTATTTATGGTGTTGCGAAAGTTTCTGGAGAACTTTTATGTCAATATTATTTCAACAAATATGGAGTCGATATTAGAAGTTTGCGTTACCCTGGTATTAATGGATGGAAAGCGGATCCAGGAGATGGAACTACAGAATATGCTATTCACATTTTTTATGCGGCACTTCAGGAGGGAAAATACGTTTCGCCCCTTAAACCAGGAACATATCTACCGATGATGTATATGAATGACGCTATTTTAGGAACTATTCAGTTGATGGAAGCTGATCCAGCAAATATAACAATTAGAACTAGCTATAATTTCGCAGGTATTTCTTTTTCTCCAGATGAATTGGTAGAAGAAATTAAAAAATTAATGCCTAGTTTTAGCGCTACATATGAACCAAATCATACTCAGGCTATTGCAGATTCCTGGCCAAAATCAATTGACGATTCGCAGGCGAAAAGCGACTGGGGTTGGGAGCCTAAGTTTAAACTGCCGGAAATGACTTCCGAGATGATGAAAAATCTTCGAGTTAAATTGGGAATTTCTAAGTAGCTTTTTGTTATAATTGCCTCATGAAATACGATCTATTAGCAAGCGGTGGAACATTTGACCTCCTGCATAAAGGTCATAAAAGTTTTCTAGACCAAGTTGTAAAATTAGCCGATAGAGTTATCGTAGGAGTGACGAGCGATACATATGTTTCAAATTTTAAAATCGACAACTATGAAGATTTTAAAACAAGAGAAAGAAATGTATTTGAATATTTAAAAACACTTAGTGCTCCTAATAAAATTGAAATAGTAGAAATAAATAATATTTATGGACCAGTGCTTAGTAAAGATTTCAAAGCAGGAGCGATTGCAGTAACACCTCAGACAAATAGAACTGCGATTGGAATCAACGAAAAAAGAATAGAGCTTGGATTACCAAAATTATCAATTGAAATTATAGAGATGGATTCTGCAGAAGATGGGGGAGTTATATCAAGCACCCGCATAAGAAATGGTGAGATAAATAGGGATGGAAGACCTTATTTAAATAAGAGATGGATAGATAATGATCTTTATCTTCCTGAATATCTTAGATCAAGCCTGCATAAGCCACTAGGGAAAATATTATCAGGAGTTCCTAGGAAGATTGATAGTAAAACTATTACAATCGGAGACATCACAACTAAAAAGTTTAATGAAGAAAATATTAATCAGTTTTTATCAATTATAGATTTTCAGGTTAAAAGGAAAAAAAAGTTTAATAGCATTTCTGATTTAGGATTTGAGAAGGAAATTAAAGTAGCTAAGGTTAAAAATCATGCCGGTACTATTACGCCCCAATTGTTTGAAGCTATAAAAAACGCATTTAGCTCAAGAAAAAGACAAGTGATATTGGTTGAGGGAGAAGAAGATTTAGCAGTTTTACCTGCGATAATTGCTTCACCTCTGGGATTTAAAATTTATTATGGTCAACCCTCCTTTGCTAAAGCTTCGAAGGGTGAACCTGATGAGGGTCTAATCGAGGTAGAAGTTACAGAAAAAATAAAAGAAAAAATATACGATATATTAAATAAATTTAGTGGTTGAATCTAGCCTCATTTAGCTATATAATCTTTTTACATGTTTAGAATATTTGTTTCAAAGAAGGACAAGAGCCTCTTAGCGAGGGGATTTGTCTTGGCCTAAACTTAGAAACTTAGAGACCCGACAGCCCCTCAATGGAGGGGTTTTTTAGTGGTAAAAAGTTTGAGAAACTTTTCACCATAAATGGTAAAAACGGAGGTGAATTATTATGGGAAATGAAAGAGGGAATTATTTTGACCAGTGGGAGAGGGGAGAATACTCGATTGATCCAAGAGATCTTGTGAGGCATAATTCGCCTGGAATTTCTACTGGGGTTGTTATTTATGATAGACAGGCATTCAACCAGTTGATGGGAATAGAGGGTGGATTAGTCAAAGCAAAAAACGCGAATGCAGGAGTAAGAGGAAATGCTGTAGAGGTAATTTTGCTTCAGCAGGTAGCATAAAAAAGTAAGGATGTGAGATGTATGAGTGAATTAAAAATGGCGCAACAATTAGGAGCAGTGAGAATAGTTTCTTCAAGAGATCAGGCTTACTATGGTTTAACGCGTGATTTAAAAAGGAGAGTAAAAAGAGGAGATCAGGTTTTATTATCTAACTCTGGGGAAGTAGTAGTGATAGATAGGGAAAGTATAGGGAGGAGACACGAAAGGGAAATAGAAATTCCAGAAGTTGCATTAGTAGCTGTTGGGACATTTCCGTGGATAGAGGAAGACGCGCAAGTTCCTGTATCAAGGGTCGCAATCGGAAATAGGTCGATTAGATTGATTGATATCTCAGGATCAGAGCCGACATTTGCCAGTTTGACAAGAAGACTTAATGGTAGCACACCGCGAGTAGATTCATTAATAGCAAATAGCATAGAGAGAGGACTTTCGGATAATGGTTTAATTCCAGGCGCGATTACTTTTAGAGAAAGGCAGCTCGAGAATGGCAAAAGAGGGGAAAGACAGCCTATTTTTGGAAAACAATCAACTGATCCAAATGAGTCAACTAGAGTTGCGGGATTATTTACGCAACCTGATTCAAGTAACGATGCTTATGTTGTGGGTCGATTAAGATATGCTGATATGGGGAAAGCCTTAAGGGTCTTAGCAAGCTATAGATATTTAGCTACAACACAAGGAGCAAGAATTTAGTGAAGCTTTTATAATAAGACTACTTGGGGTAAAATACGATTATGTTTTGGGCAGATAAAATTGCAAAAGAAATTATTGATTCTGGGAAATTCAAGCCTTACTGGGTGGATGATATGAAAACTCCTTCCGGTTTTGCTCATGTGGGTTCATTAATGGGACCAGTTATTCATAGCATTATTTATCAGAGCTTATTGAATGCTAAGCAAGAAGCCACTTTTACATTTATTATTAATGATTTTGATCCAGCCGATGATCTTTTACCTGAAATCAGAGGAACTCACGAAAGTGAACTCGGGAAGCCTTTAAAGTTAGCAAAGTCTCCGGATCCAAAATTTCAGAGCATGGCAGATCTTTTCGGAAATGATTTTATAGATTCTATAAAAAGCTTAGGCGTGAATCCAAAAATTCTTTCATCATGGGAGCTTTATCACCAGGGAAAGTTTGATGAAGTAATAAGAATTGCACTCGATAATGCTGAAAAAATTCAGGACATATATCAGAGAGTGTCCGGAAGTCAGAAGAAACAATCTGGTTGGCTTCCTTTTCAAGTGATTTGCGAGAATTGCGGAAAACTAGGAACTACAAAAGTTTTCGCCTGGGACTCGGAAAAAGTTTCATATAAGTGCGAGCCAGATTTAGTTAAATGGGCAGTTGGATGTGGTTATACTGGAAAAATTTCTCCATTCGGCGGAACTGGAAAATTACCATGGAAGGTGGATTGGGCTGCTCATTGGAGAGTTTTAGGAGTAACAATTGAAGGAGCAGGAAAAGATCATGCCTCAGCGGGAGGATCATATGATATCGCGATGGAAATATGCAAAGAAGTTTTTAATTACGAGTCTCCTTTTAAACTTCCATACGAATTCATCTTGATAGGAGGCAGAAAAATGTCTTCATCTAAGGGTCTGGGTTTGAAGGCGCATGATCTAGTTGAAATATTACCACCAACGGTTGCAAGATTTCTTTACGCGAAGCATGGGATTAAATCTCAAAGTAATTTTGATCCAGAAGACAAAAATGCGATCCCAACTCTTTTTGATGAATATCAAAAAGCAGCCGATGCATATTTTAATAAAGAGGATGAAGATTTGGCTAGAGCTTTTGAGCTTTCTCAAATTGGTGAAATCGCTAAGCCACCGTCTGTAAGATTTTCTGTTTTAACCTCTTGGGTACAGATGCCCAACATGGGAGAAGAAATAAAAAGAGAAGGCTTAGGAGATTGGGCTAAGTATGCAAGAGTCTGGGTAGAAAGATTTGCTCCAGAAGATCAAAAATTCGAAATTAAAAAAGAGTTACCAATTAATATTAATTTGAATTCGTTGCAAAAAGATTTTTTAAGAAAACTCGCAGAAAAAATTGATAAATCAAAATCAGGTGAAGATTTTCAAATTGAGATTTATGAGTTAGGGAGAGAAATGGGGCTAGGTGGTAAGGAATCTTTTCAAGCAATTTACCAAGTGCTTCTTGGAAAAGACCATGGACCAAAAGCTGGCTGGTTAATTTTATCTCTAGATCCCTCGTTTGTAAAAGAGAGATTCGAAGAAGCCTCAAAATGAAACCTGATAAGATTACTTTTGTAACTGGTAACAAAGCAAAAGCTAGGGAAGTAGAGAGAATTCTAAATATTCCTCTAGAGATTTCAGAAATAGATATCCAGGAAATTCAGGAAATAGATCTTGAAAAAGTAGCACTTAATAAATTAAATCAAGCATTTGAGATTGTTAAATCTCCAGTAATTATTGATGACATTTCCTTGGAGATTCATGCATGGAAAGGTTTTCCTGGACCTTTAATTAAATGGGTTTTAAAGACAGAAAGTGGTACGGCAAAATTATTGCTCAAGCTTTTAGAAAACGAAACCAACAGAAAAGCGACTGCGAAATTAGCAATCGGATTTCATGATGGAAAAACTCCCAGATTATTTATTGGTTCAATTGATGGGACAATTGCCGAGGAAATTAGAGGAGAAAATGGGTTTGGTTGGGACCCGGTTTTTGTGCCAACAGGAGAATCTAAAACTTTTGCAGAGATGAGCCCATCAGAAAAAGATAAGATTTCTCACAGGAAAAAAGCCCTCGATAAGTTAAGTGATTTTCTAAAACAAGCTTAAGTAGTATAATACGCATATGATTGATATTAAATATTTAAGAGAAAACGCAAAAAAAGTTCAGGAAGCTTCTAAGAATAAAGGAGTAGAAATTGACCTAGCTCATATTCTAGAAATTGATAGCAAGAAAAGAAAGCTTGATCAAGAAGTTCAAGTCCTTCGAGAAAAAAGAAATGCTCACTCGTCTACTATCAAAGGAAAGCCAACTCCTGAGCAAATCGAAACAGGTAAGAAAATTAAAGAAGAGCTTGAGGGAAAAGAAGCTGCTTTAAGTGCTCTGAGCCAGGAATTAAAAGAGCTTCTCTTAAAAATTCCTAATCCATCAAAACCCGATGTAAAGGTTGGAAAAAATGATACTGAAAATGATGTGGTTAAGAAAGTTGGAGAACCAACAAAATTTGATTTTCAACCAAAAGACCATTTAGATATAGGAGAGGCGCTAGATATTATCGATGTTCAAAGAGCTGCAAAAGTAAGTGGAGCAAGATTTGCATATTTAAAAAATGAAGGAGCACTTCTAGAATTCGCATTAGTTCAGTTTGCGATGGAGACTTTAATGAAAGATGGTTTTAGGCCGATTGTTCCTCCGGTTCTAATAAAAACAGATGTAATGCATGGGCTTGGATATATGGAGAATGGCGGAGATGAAGACATGTTTCATCTAAAGGAAGATGGGTTTACTTTGGTAGGAACTGCAGAGCATTCGATTGTCCCAATGCACTCAGATGAAGTTTTTGCTGATAACGTTTTACCAAGACGATACGTCGGTTTTTCTACAGCTTTTAGAAGAGAAGCTGGTAGTTATGGAAAAGACACAAAAGGAATTTTAAGAGTCCATCAATTCGATAAGGTAGAAATGGTTTCATATGTTAAAGAAGGGGAAGATGATAAAGAGCAGGAATTTCTTCTTAGTTTGGAAGAAAAATTATTTCAAGCACTTGAAATTCCATACCAGGTTATAAAAATGTGTACAGGAGATTTAGGTTTTCCAGCAGCGAGAAAATTTGACATAGAAGCTTGGATGCCAGGCCAAGATAAATATAGAGAAGTTACTAGTGTTTCGACAATTACAGATTTTCAATCAAGAAGATTAAATATTAAATACCAAGATTCTGCAGAGCAGAATGAGAAGAAATTTGTGTACATTCTTAATGGTACTGCGTTCGCAGTTGGTAGGACTTTAATCGCAATCCTTGAAAATCACCAACAGGCTGATGGATCAGTTTTAATTCCCCGGGTTTTACAAAAATACATGGGTGGAATAACTAAAATCGAGAAGAAACCTTAATACTTGTCATCCCGAATTTATTTCGGGATCCTGAAACCAGTTCAGGATGACAATGGAGTTTTAGCCTCGCCTCTGCTATAATTAAACCCATGTTAGGAGCCCTCGGAAAAATATTTGATTCCAACGAAAAAGAAATAAAAAAACTTACGCCGCTTATTTCTGAAATCAATTCTCTAGAAGAGAAAATGAAAAAACTTAAGGTTTCAGACTTCTCAAAAAAGACTAAAGAACTTAAAGAGAGGATTGTAGATGGCGAGTCTATAGATGCAGTTTTACCTGAAGCTTTTGCATTAGTTCGTGAAGCAGCAAAGCGTTCTATTGGGCAGCGCCATTATGATGTTCAGCTTATCGCTGCCGCATCTCTTTCGATGGGAAAAATTGCTGAGCAAAAAACCGGAGAAGGAAAAACTCTTTCAGCAGTTCCTGCGCTTTATGTTCATGCACTCACCGGAAAAAGCGTGCATTTGGTTACAGTTAATGATTATTTAGCGCGAAGGGACGCTGGGTGGATGGGGCCTGTTTTTAAGCTTTTGGGAATGAGCGTTTCTTCAATTATTTCTGAGCAGTCATTTATCTACGATCATGACCACGTAAATAAAGATGCTCATGATTTTAGACTTACTCATCTTAAACCAATAAGTCGTAAAGAAGCATATAAAGCAGATATTGTTTATGGAATAAACTCTGAATTTGGTTTTGATTATCTTCGAGATAACATGGTGCAGAGTATAGAGAATGTAACACAAAGGGGGTATTATTTTGCAGTAGTTGATGAAGTCGACTCAGTTTTAATTGACGAAGCTAGAACTCCACATATTATTTCAGCTCCTGATGAAACTCCCACCACTAAATATTATGAGTTTGCGAAGCTGGTTGACAAGCTAAGCGCGGATACAGATTATAAGATTGATGAAAAATTGCATACAGCTCACTTAACAGATCATGGACTTAACAAGATAGAGAAGCTTTTTGGAATACAAAATATATACGAAAAAGATTTCGATACAGTTTACCATATAGAGGCAGCATTAAAAGCCAGAACGTTATTTAAAAAAGAGAAAGATTATATCGTTAAAGATGGAGAGGTAATTCTAGTTGATGAGTTTACGGGACGCCTCATGGTAGGGCGTCGTCTTTCAGAAGGACTTCATCAAGCAATAGAAGCGAAAGAAAATGTCGCTATTCAAAGAGAATCAAAAACTTTAGCAACTGTTTCACTTCAGAACTATTTCAGAATGTACGAAAGACTTGCGGGAATGACAGGAACTGCTGTAACAGAATCTCAGGAATTTCATAAAATTTATGGGCTTGATGTAGTAGTAATCCCTACAAATAAAACTACGCAAAGAAAGGATTTTTCAGATGCAATTTATAAAACTACCCGGGCTAAATTTAGCGCTGTTGTAAGGGAAATCGAACAGGCGCATAAAACGGGTCAGCCTGTTTTAGTCGGTACAACCAGTATTGACAAGAATGAAATTTTATCTGAACTCTTGAGAAGAAAGGGAATAAAACATGAACTTCTTAACGCAAAAAATCATGAAAGAGAAGCCGAAATTATTTCAAAGGCAGGCGAGCCAGGAGCTGTAACCGTAGCGACCAATATGGCGGGACGCGGAGTCGATATTATTCTTGGAGGAGAAGCACCAGTTGCTGAAGATGGAAAAGACTTAAAGGGAACTCCGGAATGGGAGAAATGGCAGAAGGCGCATGATGAGGTTTTGTCTCTTGGAGGTTTGTACGTCATCGGAACTGAGAGGCATGAATCCAGGAGAATTGATAACCAGCTAAGGGGAAGATCTGGGCGTCAGGGAGATCCCGGAAAATCCAGATTTTATGTAGCGCTTGATGATGACATTATGCGTATTTTCGGAGGGGATAGTATAGCCGGAATTATGACTAGATTTAATATGCCCGAAGATGTCCCTCTTGAGCACCCAATTGTGTCACGGGCTATTGAACAAGCTCAGGTAAAAGTAGAAGGATTTAATTTCGATAACAGAAAGCAACTTGTGGAGTATGACGACGTTCTCAACAAACAAAGACAAATTATTTATGATAGACGTCGTGAAGTTTTAGAAAATGCCTCGGATCCATCTAAGAGCTCAAAAGATGTAGTGCTTGATAATCTAAGAGGAAGCATAACTCAGATTGTTTCTTCAGGTGATTTTGGAGTAGGTGGCGGGAGTGTTTCGAAGAAAATTATTGAAGATTTCTCAACAATTATTCCTTTCGATGAAGCTTCAAAAAATGAGCTTGAAAAGCAATTGGATGATAAGCCAGAAATTAGTAAAAGAGAAGAATTCTTAACTGAGATAGCAGAAAAAATGTATGTAAGTCGGGAAAAACAGGTGGGCGAAAAAACAATGCGTCAGGTAGAGAATTTCGTAATTTTATCAGTAATTGACAATTTATGGATGGATCACTTAGACGTAGTTAACAATTTACGTGAAGGAATCAGGCTTAGAGCTTATGGACAAAAAGATCCATTAGTCGAATATAAAAATGAGGCATTTAAGATGTTTGAAACTCTTATGAATGGCATAGATGATGAGATATCACATAGAATTTTTAAAATACACGTTGCGACTCCGGAACATCAACATGCTCATATTCACGAAGAGCCAGCAGGCGGCGAGCTAGGGGCAGATGAAGTTTCTAAAACAGCAAATAGCAAACAGCAAATAGCAAATGGTGCGAATAAAAAAAATAAATCTTCAAAAAAAGCCATTAGTTTGAATTTGCCCAGTTCAAGTTTGGTTACTCCAGGTTTGATAGGTTCAAATTTACCTCAAGCTAGTTCTGCGTCAACTGTAGACAAGAAAAAAATTGGAAGAAACGATCCATGCTGGTGCGGAGCGACTGATGTGAATGGGAAGCCTTACAAATATAAAAAATGTGGTTTAATCAATGCAGCCTATCATAAGGGTTAGGGCGGAGTCCTCCTAAATTCGCTCTTCGAGCCGTATTCGAATAGAATTGAAGAGGCGAAAAGAAAGAATAGGAGGGTGGAAGCGGAAAAAAATACAAAAAATGTCATCTAAACA